>JAOZSY010000411.1 GCA_029939445.1 Bacteroidales bacterium | reverse complement strand
ATCTTATTTGTAGTTACGTAATGATTTCTCATTACTCACAGCACACCGCGCGATATCGGGGGGTATCTTAGCATAAATGTTATTATCGCTCTTATATGCTGTGAAATAATAATTTCATTTATAAGTTTTTGAATAAACTATTTTTTATAATTTGGCTTCCAATATCAAACACTAAATACAAGCACTATAATAATGCAAGCCAACATCATATTAATAAGTTTTTTAGTTTATACAGCAATACTTTTGGCGGTAAGTCATATTACCTCTCGCAAGGCCAATAACGATAGTTTTTTTAAGGCCAATAACCAATCGCCGTGGTATATTGTGGCCTATGGCATGATTGGCGCATCGCTCTCGGGGGTAACATTTATTTCTGTGCCAGGTGCTGTTGGCAAAAGTGCATTTTCGTATATGGTAATGGTTTTTGGTTACCTTTTTGGATATTGGGTAATTATAAAAATCCTTCTTCCTTTATATTATAAACTTAATCTTACATCAATATACTCTTACTTAAAAGATAGGTTTGGGAATAATGCCTATAAAAGTGGTGCTATCTATTTTCTAATATCGAGAGTAATAGGAGCATCATTCCGCATGTATTTGGTAGTAAGTGTATTGCAGTATTTTGTATTGGATTATTACGGAGTTCCATTTGCAATAACTGTGGCAGTATTTATAGCATTAATACTTCTCTACACCATGAAAGCCGGTCTAAAAACCATTGTTTGGACCGATACACTTCAAACTACTTTTATGCTTGCCTCGGTGGTTATTTCGATGTACTATATTGCCGATGGAATGAATTTAAGTTTGGGTTCTTTAGCAAACAAAATATCTGAAAGTGACTATTCAAAAGTATTTGACACCGACTGGCATAGTCCACGGTTTTTTATAAAGCATTTTGTTAGTGGCATGTTTATAACCATAGTAATGACGGGCTTAGACCAAGATATGATGCAGAAGAATTTGAGCTGTAGGAATATTGGTGAAGCACAAAAGAATATGAAATGGATGAGCCTTTCACTAGTTCCCATAAACTTATTATTTCTTGGACTAGGAGCCGCACTTTATATTTATGCTGGCTATCTGGATGTAGAAATTCCTGCCAAAGCAGATCAGTTATTTCCACTTATGGCCATTGAGCATATGGGAACTTTCTCGGGAATAGTTTTTATTATTGGACTTATAGCTGCGGCTTATTCCAGTGCCGATAGTGCACTCACATCGCTAACCACCTCCATGAGTATCGATATTTATAATCTGGAAAGGCGTGAGGATTTAGATGAAAAGCAAAAAACAAGATATCGTAAAAACATACATCTTCTTATGTCGTTTATAGTGTTTTTGGTAATTATTATATTTAATGAAATAAACGAGGATTCTGTAATAAACGACTTATTTAAAGCTGCGGCATACACCTATGGCCCATTGTTGGGAATGTTTGCTTTTGGGCTTTTTACCAAATACAAAATTAAAGACAAACTACTTCCAATTGTTGTAATCCTATCCCCTATTATCTCATATACAATTAATTACTACAGCCCATCTTTATTGGGCTATCATTTTGGTTTTGAGATATTGCTTGTAAATGGTTTATTGACTATGCTTGGGCTTTGGATGTTACGAGAAAAATAAAACACATAATTCAGGGTAAACGCAGTTTAAATAATACCATTATTTAGCAAATATTATTATCGTAGTACGAAAAGCCATCAAGTGCTTGCTACACTGTAAAAAAATAAAATTCAAAAAGGTCATCTAATTAATCGAATTTACTATTTTCCG
>JAOZSY010000410.1 GCA_029939445.1 Bacteroidales bacterium | reverse complement strand
AGAAATAAAAGCTGATTCAAAGAAAAACTGAACTTCTGCGTACCCAATACTTAATAATGGAGCAACTACCAATAGCATAACTATTGCCATTGGATAAAACCATTGTGAAGTATCTTTATCTGGCTTATAATATTTCAGTTCTTTTTGCATAATTAGGCTTCAATTATTGTTAGTTATTTGAAGCACTAAAATATATAATACTTCCATAATTATTACATCAACTTATGAAATATAGGGATTAATCAATTATAATTTATAATTGACTACCCATAATTAGGTATAAAAGAGTGTTTGATTAATGTAGATTATTCAATAATGTATAATACTACTTATAGTTAATAACTTAATAATTTGTATAGTGGCAGATCCTTTTAGTGATTGTGTAGTATGGGTAGGTAGATGGGAAATGTTAGTAAATAGATAGGTTATTTTCATCAAAGTTATTTACCGATTAAAACCAATCGTTTTTCTGTCAAAAGAATTAGCTTGATTATTATCCTCAGTATTAAACAAATCACCTATTTTTATTGGTTCTTTGCCATCGTAATCTATATTATTTGTTTCAGCAATTTTTTTGGCTTTTTCGATACCAAGTTCTTTAAATTCGTATAAATTAATAAGTCTTCCTTTGCGTAAAAGAGCCTTGTCGATGTTTGCTAAACCGGTATTAAAAGTGCAAATTATTTTAATTCCAAAAGCATCACTTACAAGTCCATCACTTAGATTTAGGAGTGTCGATATTCCACTATCAGTATTGCCCGACTCTCTATTAGCAATAAGTTTCTCACTATCTTCAATTATCAGTATGCTATTCTTATGCTCTGTAAGAAAAGGTAATAAATCTGGACTGCTTAACTCCTTAGCCATAAACAGTGGTAAAAAGATAAATTTGCGATTCACCTTTTTTATCAAGTGCCTTATGTATGTAGTTTTGCCCGTACCAGGTAAACCATGCAATAATAATAAACCTGTTTTGTCTTTATGTTTTAGGAAACTAAGTGCGCTTTTGTTAAACTCCTCAATATCATTATTATAATGAAGTTTTATGTCAATTTTATAGTTTTTAATTTTAAATTTATTGAGACTAAAACCATCAATATCTTTTGCAATCATATAAAAGTGATTTCGTCTCCCTTTCTTAGTGAATTTTAATATCTCTTTTTCTAATTTTAAAACTTCTGTTAGTTCAATAGAATCGTCATAAACAACATTATAGTAGTTGTTTTCAATCATTACAATAAACCCTTCCTTGATAATAATATAGTAAGTTATCGATTCAATGTTATTTCTATAAAATTCATTAATTGAATTATCAATGTTTTTCTGACTAACTTGTATCAATGACCTTATTTGTCCTGGTTTATTTTCAAGCGCATAAGTTTTGATAATATAATCAGCAGCATCCTTGGCTTTATATTCATTTCGTATTCTTCGTTCATTAGGAAAACCTTTATAAAGTTTTATAAACAAACGGTCTAAGAAATACTCATCACCACTAAATCCATCTAGGGTTAGGTTATTTATATTGTTGAAATCCTTCATTATATGCTGGGAATTGTTTTTATTTATTTTAATTATTATTTTGTAATCTTAATTTATCCACATATTTAGAATATTATTTAACTTCAAAGCTTTTAAACAAATCTAATACAAGCCTTTAGTTTTAAATGCTTATTGATTATATAATCTTATTCACTTTAAGTTTTGTAATATTGTTACCATCATCAAAGATCTCTTCGATCGCAGTATGGAAGATAAACTCAACACCCTCTTCAACTGCTTCATGATACTCTT
>JAOZSY010000409.1 GCA_029939445.1 Bacteroidales bacterium | reverse complement strand
GCCTGTGGAATTACACTTATTTGATAATTATTTATAAATTCATAATTATCTTCCAAGTAAATAAAGTGCCATGGGTATTCGCCATCATTAATTACGTTTAACATATCTTTTTTGCTCCTGTCCAGCGATATATGAATGAAGGTTATTATATCATCAAATTCTTCATAAAGTTCTTTTGTGTATTTCATCTGTGCCAAACATTCAATACATTCGTCATCAAATATTTGAATATAAACGTATTTCCCCTTTTGTGAGCTTAAGCTTATGGTATCACCTTTATTATCGATAAAACTAAAATCATAAGCGTTTTTAGTTTCTAGTCGTTCGCGCATATTAATTGCAATTTGCTTATGCTCAGTATTTTTCTTGCTAGCACTTATATCATAAAGTATGTTTATTAGCGCTTTTCTGTTAAATGTATTTCTACTATATAATTGTGGAATATTGCGCAATATTACCAGTTCTCGCAGATTTTCGTCTTCTAATAATGGGTCCTCGGCCACCAATGCAGACAGTGCCTGATAACTTTGTTGTATATTTATTACCGAATCAAGGCGAATACGGATATTATTACGCATCCTTGTATCAATATACTTTGTCCAAAAAGCATTGAAATACGACATATATGCAGTATTATTATATGCAATCTTATCTTCAGAGAAATATGTTTTTACAATATAGTCATCACCATACTGCCGACTCATCTTTCTAAATTGTGCCATCTGAATATTTACATATTCTTGCAAATATGGATTAGTATGAATTGCCAAATATTTATTTGCAGCATCTTCAAGGCTATCAACTAATTTGCGACTATTATTTCCTCTTATTAGTGCTAAATGATTCTCACTAGTAAAGTCATCAAATATTATTTTAAGGCTATCAAGCTCTTTATTTAATTCTAAGCCTTCTTCGTTTTTAATGGAAATATTATACATAGGACTTAAATATCCAACAACACTTTTTGGATATAAATCTCTATTATTGAAATCTACTTTATCAATATTTATTTGGTATTCTTTGTCTGCTTCTAGTAAAAAAGTGATACGAAGATATTTAACCTCAATGTGGTAAGTTCTAACTTCTTTATTATTAACACTAAAGGTTAGATTTCCATTATTGTCAAAGTTTCCCTTTTTAATAACTTCCCTTTTTAAGGAAACAAGATCCTTATAAGCCCAAATAGTGGCAGTCCGTCCTTCAGCTCCAGGAAAATTTACTGTAACTATGGTTTTTGAAAATAAGGCCTCGCTTATAAATAAAGCGATAAGGGTAATAATTATTCTATTGATATTCATATTTTCTTAACGATAAAAAGTGCATTTTGGTATTAAATACTTAAAGGGAATAATTATTAATATTTTTGATAATACACTTTGGCACCAGTTTCGAAATATCGCCTTTATGCTTCACAACATCTCTTACAATAGAAGAGCTTATTGGTGTATGCACGGTGGAGGTAAGCATAAATATTGTTTCAATATTATTATCCATTAGTTTATTAACTTGCCCAATTCCTCTTTCAAATTCGAAATCGGCAGCAGTACGTAGCCCTCTTAAAATATATTTTGCATCTTCCTCTTTACAGAAATCAATGGTTAATCCTGAAAATGATTTTACTATTATTTTAGGATTGTTATAAAAGCTTTTTTCAATCCATTGCTTGCGAGTTTCTTCATCAAACATTGAGCTTTTTGTAGAATTTATGCCTATTGCAATAATAATTTCATCAAATAAAGGAAGTGCTCTTTCTATAACGCTTTGGTGACCTATTGTTATGGGGTCAAAACTTCC
>JAOZSY010000167.1:3710-5917 GCA_029939445.1 Bacteroidales bacterium | reverse complement strand
TATGCCGTTGCTCCCTTATCACCAGATTTTATTATCTCAAATGTATTACCATTTTCTAAATTCAGTTTTACATTATCAAAAACAGGCTTTCCAAAAACAAATTCGCCATTGGCGGGATTTACAGGATAAAAACCCATTGATGATAAAACATACCATGCCGACATTTGTCCGCAATCTTCATTGCCACTATATCCATCGGGCTGATTAGAGTACATCTCATCATAAATTTGCTGTAGGTAATCTTGAGTTTTTGCAGATTTATTTACATAATTATATAAATAAGCCATATGATGGCTAGGCTCATTGCCATGTGCATATTGCCCAATAAGGCCTGTTATATCTGATTGTTTACGACCTGTAGTTTCGGTAGAAGCTGTAAATAAATTATCGAGTTGTTTCTCAAATTTATCCTTGCCACCCATAAGCTTTTGCATAGTGAATATATCTTGCGGAACATAAAAACTGTATTGCCACGAATTGGCTTCGGTAAAATTAAAATCCACCTCCGAAGGGTCAAAAGGGGTTTTCCATATTTGCTCCAATTTAGGACGCATAAAACCACTCTCTCCATCAAAAATATTCTTATACGACTGAGCCCTTATGGTAAATGAGGTATAAACTTCTTCATTTCCTAATTGCTTTGCTAATTGAGCAATACACCAATCATCGTATGCATATTCAAGTGTTTTGGAAATACTCTCAGCATCATCAGAAATGGAGATATATCCATTATCACGATAGGCCTCTAAACCAAGATGATTGGCATTGGCACTTTTCAACATCATTCTCAATAATGTATCTCCATTAATATCGCTTAAGCCTTTCATATAGGCATCTACTATTACTGGAATTGAATGATAGCCAATCATGCAGCCAGTATAATTTCCTGCTAGCTCCCAAATTGGAAGCATTCCGCCATCATCATATTGGTTTTTAAAAGTATTGATAAAATCAGTAG
Organism: Bacteroidales bacterium; assembly: GCA_029939445.1. Lineage (GTDB taxonomy): Bacteria > Bacteroidota > Bacteroidia > Bacteroidales > UBA1556 > UBA6267. Next base: position 4,959 of record JAOZSY010000167.1, on the reverse strand, counting down.
TTCGCTCGGTTTCTATAATAGTATAAAGAGGGTGGGTGGCACGGTATGTATCCCAAAGTGAAAAAATTGTATACTGATCGTAATCACTTTTATGAATTTCCATATCCATTCCACGATAACGACCATCTACATCAGAGAATATATTTGGCACTATCTGATTATGATAAAGAGCAGTATAAAAAATGGTTTTATTCTCAATACTATTATCAGTAATTTCAATTTTTGAAAGCTCTTTTGTCCAGTTTTTCTGGTTTTTAGCCAAATAGTTTTCAAAGTTCCAATCTTTGTTTTCTGTCATCAAGTTCTTCTTGGCACCATCCATATCCACTGCTGATATTCCTACTTTTATCAAAAGTGTTTTGCCCACAATATTTTTGAAACTAATAGCACCTACAATAGATTTCCCATTATATTCACTTAATGCAAAAATACTATCGCCATTGTTTATTTCTATCGCATCAAAAGCCTGCGAAAACTGCATATAAAAATATAAATGCTGCTCACTGGCCCATGCTCTTGATACTCTATAACCTTCAATTGTACTGTCGTTTATAATATTAATGTAGGCTTCTTCAACTATATCGCGATGATTTAAATCCAATATAACCTTATTGTTTTCTTCTTGGGCAAATACATACTTATGCATTCCGGTTCTAGTACTCGTACTTAGCTCAACATCAATATTGTGCTTCAATAAATTCACCTTATAATAACCTGCCTCAGCAATTTCGTCATTATGTAAGAATGCCGAAGAATAGTCAGTATTTTTATAGCTAGCATCACCACTTATAGGCATAAGTAGAATATCGCCATAGTCGGAAACGCCTGTTCCGCTAAGGTGAGTATGCGAAAATCCATATATTATAGAATCAGAATAATGATAACCAGAGCAGCCATCCCAACCATCGAGCCGTGTATCAGGGCTAAGTTGTACCATGCCAAATGGAGAAGTAGCACCAGGGTATGTATGCCCATGCCCACCGGTTCCAATAAATGGATCTACATAATCTATTGGACTTTTGCTCGACTCACTTTCATCTATATTGCACGAATATACTATAGTTGTAAAAAGTATTATAAGCGATAAACTCTTTAATTTTATATTTCTCATTTTCTGTTTGTTTTTTAAATTACCACATAAGTATTATTCGTTGTTTTTTGTTTCATTGCTATCCTTTATCCTTTATCCTTTACCCTTTATCCTTTATCCTTTATCCTTTATCCTTTATCCTTTATCCTTTATCCTTTA
>JAOZSY010000167.1:0-3610 GCA_029939445.1 Bacteroidales bacterium | reverse complement strand
CCTTTATCCTTTATCCTTTATCCTTTATCCTTTATCCTTTATCCTTTATCCTTTAGCCTTCTCTCTTCTCCCTTCACCTTATACCCATTAAGCCCATAAAAAACTAAATATGCTAATGCCAAAATAGGAATAATAAATGAGGTTTGAATTCCGTATGATTCTATTATATGACTTTGTATCCAAGGTAAAGCAGCGCCTCCAACTATTGCCATTACTAATAAAGATGAAGCCTGACTAGTATATTCTCCCAAATTGCGAATTGCGAGGGTAAAAATATTTGACCAGCCTATTGAGAAAAATAAACCTGCTCCCAATATTGACCACATAGCAATTTCACCTTCTGCCAATAGAGCGGTTGTAATTAGCGCCATATTTATTAATGAAAATATTACAAGAGTTTTCGCACTATTGCTACCACTTATTGCAAAAGCAAAAATACTTATGATAATGTATATTAGGTATAGGTAAACTTCAGAAAAAGGCAATGGCTCGAATGAAAAAGCTCCATTATTCATTTTTATGGATGTTGCTAAGTATATAAAAGCAAATAATCCAAAGGCAGTGGCTGTCATTCCCATGTATTTCTTAAATGCAGGAATATTTTTATTAAGAGCCTGACTTGCCATTAATCTGCCAATCATAAGACCTCCCCAGAAATAAGAAAGAAAATAACTTGCTTTGCTTTCGCTCATTCCCATAATTGAATCGCTTTTAAGAAAACTAACAATCCATGTGCCTACCGAAACCTCTGCTCCCACATAAAAGAATATTGCAAATATGCCAAATAGTAAGTGGCGGTTTTTAAGAACTCCCAATCCTGGTTTTATGGTGGAGGTATTTTTGAAATCTGGCATTTTTACAAGCTTTACTATTATTGCCATCATAATAAATACTACTCCATAAAGTAGGTATGTTTTACTTACCGATTCGATAGTCTGTTGCCCGTCCGAAAATACCTGATAAATAAGAATTGTACCTATAATTGGACCAATGGTAGTACCTAGGGAATTGAATCCCTGCGCTAGATTAAGTCGGCTCGATGCAGTTTCGGCTTTGCCAATAATTGCCACATAAGGGTTTGCCGATATTTGTAATAAAGTTACACCAGTTGCTAATACAAATAATGCTGTAAGGAATGCTGCATATGAATTAAACTCTGCCGCAGTATAAAACCCACCACAGCCAATTGCTGTAACTATTAGGCTGATAATCATCCCATTGCCGTAGCCAATTCTATTTATTGGGTCTTTGCCCGATATGGAACTTATAAGAAAATATATTAACGAAATTATAAAGAAAGCTCCAAAGAAAGTCATTTGTACTAATGCCCTATCAGTAGCTGATAAATCGAAAATTCCTTCAAAAGTATTTACTAGGATATCGTTCATTACAGTAATAAATCCCCAAACAAAGAAAAGGGATATTAATGCAATAAATGCCGCTAGTTTATTTTTCTGTCCCATAGAGTGTAATTTTGGCTAAAGTAAAATATTTCAGCCATAGTTTAATACTGTTTTTTAGACTTATTTCACCTTGAAAAACATTGTATAATAGATATGCCTTTTTTACATATTTTTGCTCACTTAGAATTTTTAATAGAAAATCGAAATTATTTATTAATCTAATATTATAAACTATGTTTAAAGGACATCCAAAAGGACTTATCGCTGCTGCATTAGCAAATATGGGCGAGCGATTTGGTTTTTATACCATGATGGCTATTCTAGTCTTATTTTTACAAGCAAAGTTTGGGTTAAACGGAGAAGACTCTGGTTATATCTACTCAACTTTTTATGCTTTAATTTATGTATTATCACTTGTAGGTGGTATTATTGCCGACCGTACTGGTAAATATAAAGGCACTATTATGACAGGACTTATAGTCATGTCGCTGGGTTATGTTATGATGTCGATTCCATCGGCTGTAACTCCAGATAATAAAAGCTTTTTACTTGTCATGACTATCATTTCTCTTTTTACTATTGCCTTTGGTAATGGTCTTTTCAAGGGAAACCTTCAGGCTTTAATTGGTCAAATGTATGATAATCCTAAGTATAGCTCTATGCGTGATTCAGGATTCTCTTTATTTTATATGTTTATAAATGTGGGTGCGATTTTTGCTCCTTTTACTGCTGTAGGTGTTCGTAACTGGTGGTTGGGAGAAAATGGCTTATCTTATAATGCTGACCTTCCTGAACTTTGCCATGCTTATAATGATGGCACTATTTCTGAATCGGCTAATCAAGCTTTTCAAAAAATGGCTGATGCTGCAACTATTAGCGGCCAATCAGTTGCTGATTTAGGCACTTTTGCTGACCAATATCTAAATGTGTTTGTTACTGGATTTCACTATGCTTTTGCTGTTGCAATTGGAGCTATGGCTATTTCATTCCTTGTATGGATAATGAATAAGAAATCGTTCCCTAATCCTCAAAGTAAAACTGAGCGTGCTGAAGCTGCGGCTAAAGGCGAAGTTACTATGATGGATATCAAAGAAGTTAAGCAACGTATGTATGCTTTATTTGCTGTATTTGGCGTTGTAATTTTCTTCTGGTTCTCTTTTCACCAAAATGGACTTACACTTACTTTCTTTGCAAAAGACTATACTGACCTTTCAATAATGTCGGTTAATATATTTGGTACTCAAATACAAGGTGCCGAACTATTTCAATCAATAAACCCTTTCTTTGTGGTTTTCTTAACTCCTATTATTGTAGGGCTATTTGGTTGGTTACGTAATAGAGGCATTGAGCCTTCTACTCCTAAGAAAATTGCCATAGGTATGGGAATTGCTTCTTTAGGTTTTGTTATTATGACTATGGGTTCTATGGATCTTCCTTTATTTAGTGAGATTAGTCCTAAAGTTGGAGGTACACCACTTGATCAAGCTTTAAAAGTTACTCCTTTCTTACTTCTAGGAACCTACTTTGTGCTTACTGTTGCTGAACTATTTATTAGCCCATTAGGTATCTCATTTGTTTCTAAAGTTGCTCCACCTCAATACCAAGGTCTTATGCAAGGTATGTGGTTAGGTGCTACTGCTGTTGGTAACCAATTATTATTTATTGGTGCTATCCTTTATGAATCTATTCCTATTTGGATGACATGGACAGTTTTTGTTGGAGCTACAGCAATGTCGATGTTTATGATGTTATTTATGGTAAAATGGCTAGAGAGAGTTGCTAAAGATTAGTAACTAATTAAAATATATTGAAAGCCCCTAAAACATTAGTTTTAGGGGCTTTTTTGGTTTTTGTAGATAGTAAAGAACATGGTTTTTTAAATGTCCAATAAATAAGGAAAACTGGACATATAGCCAATATCTGTCCAGTTTTTGATTGTTTTTTATGTATATGTTCAATAATTACTAAAAAATGGACATATGCATTAGGTTTGTCCAGTTTTTATACATATTTGAGCTGAACGAATTATTATTTAGTCAGCCATATATAAAGCCAAAAACAATTGGAGATTTAATAGGCAAAACATCGCGTACAACTCTTACAAAATATATGAATGAATTGGTAGACGCAAGAATCCTTCGTTCCAAAAAGATTGGCACTGAGGTATACTATATTAACGATGATTTATTGAGAATAATTGAGGATTA
>JAOZSY010000408.1 GCA_029939445.1 Bacteroidales bacterium | reverse complement strand
TCACTATATATAACAGATGCTGATATCTATTTATTGCTTACTTTCGCAAACTATATTAACCGATAATTAAATATGAGAAATTTATTACTCTTTATTATTCTAACAGTATTCTCAATAGGAGTTATCGCACAAAGCGGAATTCAGTTTCCTAAACATGATACTACTTCTGTAAATAAGGTATACCCCTATGTATTACCTATATGGGGTCAAAAATTAACTGATAGAAATATTGATTTTCAACTTCCTTTTGGCTTAAATGTAAACTACATATTCAATGAAATGAGCCTAGAGCTTACTCATTTCAGCATGAATTTTTATGATGGCGAGAATTTAGATGATCTAATAAATACTGAAACATTAAACTTTAAAGAAACTATAGCTACCGCAAACGGCGTTAATGTTCGTGCTGATGTTTGGGTACTTCCATTTCTGAATTTCTATGGTTTGTATTCTAAAAATTATGGATCCACTCAGGTTTCATTTCAGCCACAAGTAATAGAAGATGGATTAGGCGCAAATGGCAATATTAAAGAGATTAGAACTCTTGAAGAACCTATTGTTGTTGACCCTGTGTATTTTACATCAGATACTTGGGGTATTGGATCCTCAGCGGTATATGGTTGGGATAATTATTTTATAAATGCGGATGGTAATCTTACTTTTTCAACATCCGAATTAATTGAAGAAACAATTAAGTTTTTTGTAGGATCAGCACGTATTGGACGTAGAATTACCTTTAGAAACAATATGAAACTATCTCTATATTTTGGAGCCATGTATCGCAATTTTGTTGACAGAGGGATTAATACAGGTTCACTGGGTGTTCCCGAATTGGATGAAGCAATGTCTAAGGCCGTTGATGGTTTATTAAACATTACTCAAGAGCGTATTGACTTTTGGGAAGGAATGCCTAATGCAACTCCTGGTAAAGATGAAAACTTAAAGGACCTGAATGAGAAACATGATAAACTGACTGATGCTCAAACTAGAATAGATGATGCCAACGCTATAAACTACTCCATTAAAAAAGAAATCATCAGTAATTGGAGTACCCAAGTTGGCTTTAATTTTGAATTGTCGCAACATTTGATGTTCCGTGGAGAGTATGGCTACAGACAAGGTCAGAAATTCTTTATGACTGGTCTTCAATATCGTTTTGGTTTGTAATAAATAAATAGATAAATTAATAATAACATTAAATTTTTAAACATGAAAAAAGTATTAGTAGCAATTATCGTAATGATATTTACAATGGGTGCATTTGCACAATCAACAGAAGAGGTAGATTTAGTTCAAGCCGCTTTTGGTATGGATAAGAAAGAAATAGTAATGAACTATATAAAATTTAGTGGAGAACAAAAATCTGCTTTTATTGAGGTTTATGATGAATACGAAATTGATAGAAAAAAATTAGGTAAAACTAGAATTGATTTACTTAACCAATATGCAGAGCAGTGGGAGGGTATAACTACTGAGCAAGCTGATGCTTGGATGAAAAAAGTTATGGCTTTGACCATTCAACAAGATAAACTTATTAAGAAGTACTATAATAAAGTAAAATCGGCTACTGATGCAAGGGTTGCTACTCAGTTTTATCAAATTGAAGCTTATATATTAACCACAGTTAGATATTCTATTTTATCATCAATTCCATTTGTTGACGAGGGGAAATAGTAAAATTTAATCCCTATAGGGATAGTTAGTTCTCGCAATATTTGCGGTGAATGCGAGCTCAATTAAGTAAAGTAATATAATTATTGAAGGCACTCTTTAAAAAGAGCGCCTTCTTTAATAAAAA
>JAOZSY010000166.1:4468-5956 GCA_029939445.1 Bacteroidales bacterium | reverse complement strand
ACATAATTTTGTGGAGTAATAGCTCTAAGCTCTTTCTTAATGTCTTCGTTTACATCCAATTCTTCAATAAAAGCTGCAATGGATTTACCAGTAATTTTATCATTGGTACGAGTAAGTGCTTTTAATGCTTCGTATGGGTTAGGGTAGGCCTCACGACGAAGAATAGTTTGAATAGCTTCTGCGGCCACTGCCCAGTTTTCTTCAAGGTCTTTATCAAATACATCAGGGCGCACAATTACCTTATTAAGTCCTTTCAATAGACTTTGCATACCGATTGTCATATGTGCAAAAGGAACTCCCATATTACGACTAACAGTAGAGTCTGTAAGGTCGCGCTGCATACGGCTTATTGGCAATTTCATTGAAAGGTGATCAAATATTGCATTAGAAATACCCATATTTCCTTCAGAATTTTCAAAATCAATAGGGTTTACTTTATGTGGCATTGCTGAGGATCCAACTTCTCCTTTTTTAATTTTTTGAGAGAAATATCCCATGGAAATATAAGTCCACATATCTCTATTTAAGTCAATAATTATAGTATTAATACGCTTTAGATTATCGCAGAAAGCTGCAAAATAATCGTAATGTTCAATCTGTGTTGTAACCTGATAACGATGTAAATCAAGGATATTATTAACGAAATCGTTTCCAAAATCAATCCAGTTATGCTTAGGAAAAGCAACATGATGTGCATTAAAATTTCCTGTAGCACCACCAAATTTAGAACCAAAAGGAATCTCATTAAGAGTTGTAAGCTGATTATTTAGTCGTTCTACAAAAACATATATTTCCTTGCCAAGCATGGTAGGAGAGGCCGGTTGTCCGTGAGTACGAGCAAGCATAGGAATATTTTTCCATTCGTTGGCCAATTCGGTAAGTTTAGAAATTACACTTTCAATTTCTGGCTTAATTTCATTGATATAAGCATTCTTAATCATCTTTGGGAATGCGGTATTATTTATGTCTTGAGATGTAAGCCCAAAATGAATAAATTCCTTGAACTTTTGAAGTCCTAATTTATCAAACTCCTCTTTAATAAGGTATTCAATGGCTTTTACATCGTGGTTAGTAACACTTTCTATATCTTTTACACGTTGAGCATCTTCCATCTTAAAGTTAGTATAAAGATTGCGTAGTGCTTTATAATGCTTTTTATCAAAATCAACTAGCTGTGGCAATGGTATTTCGCAAAGAGCAATAAAATACTCAACTTCCACAAGAATTCTATATTTAATAAGAGCAGCCTCAGAAAAATAATCTCTAAGATGTTCAGTTTTGCTTCCGTAACGCCCGTCAATTGGCGATACTGCTGATAAATTATTTAATTCCATTTTATTATATTTTGATGTTTATTATTCTTCTAAAAAATCACTCTCTCTATAGCTATCATGGACTGACGAATTCCCAGCCTTCATTTCGACTAAGCTCAATACAAGCTTTACAATTTTCTCATTGCATTCGTAAATCACTCAGTCTGACGAATTC
>JAOZSY010000166.1:0-4368 GCA_029939445.1 Bacteroidales bacterium | reverse complement strand
AGGCTAATTCCTAATTCCCCTTAATAATACAACTTTAGCCTAGGTTTTTTATAATAAATTACTGCATTATGATATTCTAAAAAATCGCTACCCAAAACCCCGTCAATACCTTTATCGCCAAGTGCTGCATACGATTCATTTACATGTGATAAATCCATTACGACTACTTGTGAATTTTTTATCTTTATATTGCCAATAGCAAAAGAACGAACTTCTGTCATTTGGCTTTGCATAGTGCTAGTTCCTAGTCCAGTACTAAGTTGTTCCATATTTTCAAAGTCCTCAATACCAAGTATGTCCGATAATCTTTCTTTATCAAAAACACTTTTGCTAGCTCCAGTATCTACAAGCAAACGTACTTTATTACGTCCTATCTTTGCACTTACCATCAGATGAAATCCATCGCCTTCAATTGATAATAGTTCCAAATCTATAATACATATTTTCTTTCGCATTAGAAATTAGGTTTAAGATTAGATTTTTTATAATATTCCTGTATCTCATTAACAGCTTCTTCGGCAGTGTCCACTAGTTTAAATAAATCAAGATCTTTTTCTGCAATATTACCTGCAGCTAACATAGTGCTTTTAAACCAATCAATCAAACCTTTCCAGTAATCTTTGCCGACCATAATAATCGGAAATTTTATCATCTTGTGAGTCTGAATAAGAGTAATTGCTTCAAAAAGTTCATCAAGAGTGCCAAAGCCACCAGGCATAACAATATATCCTTGCGAATATTTCATAAACATAACTTTGCGAACAAAGAAATAATTGAAATTCAAGAATTTATCTCTATCAATAAAGGGGTTCTCATGTTGCTCAAAAGGTAAATCAATATTTAAACCCACCGAAATACCACCACTATAATGTGCGCCTTTGTTTCCTGCTTCCATAATACCTGGACCACCTCCTGTAATAACTCCAAAACCTAATCTGGTAATTCTATAAGCAATTTCTTCTGCCATTAGGTAGTACTTATTGTCGAACTTAGTACGTGCTGATCCAAAAATAGAAACACATGGCCCAATTTTACTTAAAGTTTCATATCCTTCTACTAGCTCCGACATGGTTTTAAAAACTGACCAAGAGTCATTAGCCTTAGTTTCTTGCCAAGTTTTTTGCTCAAAAGCAATTTTAAGCTCTCTTATCTTTTTTTCGTCTCTTGAGTATGTCATAATATTTCCTTTTGTGCTTTTTTAATTTCTTCCTCAGAAAGAAAAAGCTTATAAATTTCTTTTTGGATATTGGTTCTTATATCCATCTTTATTAGTTTAAAATTTTCAGAATTGGGATAGGTTCTATTCGATAAAAATACATAAACAATCTTATATTCAGGATCTACCCAGAAATAAGTGCCAGTAAAACCACTATGTCCAAAACTTTGCGAAGATACTAAATTACATGTTGGGCCTCCTTCTTCGTGATTTGGAAGCGGCTTATCAAATCCACAGCCTCTGCGGTTATCATTTAAAGGAAATTGCTGTCGTGTAAAATCTTCAAGAATCTCTTTGTCGATAATGGTATCGTTGCCATATATTCCGCCTTGTAAAAGCATTTCTGAGAGTATTGCTATATCACGACTATTGGAGAAAAGCCCCGCATGACCTTCAACGCCTCCCATCATTGCTGCTGCTTGATCGTGAACATATCCTTGTATTTTCATTTTCCTAAAATAGCTATCCTCCTCAGTAGGCGCAATTTGCTCTTTAGTGAATCTCTCTAATGGCAAATATCCAATGGTTTGCAATCCCAGTGGCTCATATATATTCTTTTGTATATAGCTGTCGATATTAGTACCGCTTTGCTTTTCTATTATTCTTCGCAAATAGTACATTCCTAAGTCCGAATATTTATACTTCTTCTTTTTTCTTAAATCCGATTCCTTAATCTCAGTCATTATACTATCGGCATATGTATTTAGAATAAAAATATTGTCGCATACCTTGGTGGTATATCCTTCTTCGGCTGTTGTTCGGAAAAGACTATCACTTAACTGACCATTATTGAGAGTATGTAAATAAAATGGAATCCATGGTGTTAGTCTTGCCTGATGGGCCATTATATCCCTAATTAGAATATTTTCTTTGTTTGTACTGTCAAGCTCCGGAAGGTAATAACCTAAGGTTTGGTCAATATCTATTTTATTAGCTTTGCTAAGTTGCATTATAGAAATTGTGGTGGATAAAACCTTGGTAAGACTTGCTAGATCATAAATGCTTGTATCACTAATTGCTACATCATTTTTATATGTTTGATTACCAAAACTCTTATTATAAAAAACAAAACCATCTTTAGCTATCATAACTTGGCAGCCAGGATAGGCTTGAGCTTCAATTCCATTATTTATTATACTATCAATCTTATAAAGTTGCGAAGTGTTTAATTCTATTTCTTCAGGATTACCGAAGCTCAGTCTTTTTTTTTTTGGTTTCTAAGCCAAAGCCTTGTCTATAATTACTATCAATGCTTACAGGGAGTTTCCCATTTACAATATATCCTCCAAAAATAGCTTCAGCAGCAGCTTCCATAGCTATATCATTGTCTTGATAAGTTACTAATATAGCCCTAGCTGTACTCGAATCAATAAAATTATTTGCAGCATAAGGATTAGCATGCATATCAATAATAAGATTTGTTTTACTAGAAATTTGGGTTGCTAACTTATAGGTTGAGCTATAAATACCATATTTTCTGCGAGGCGAATTGCTAGTTTTGAAAATCCCCATTATAACATAATCATAATTCTGAAGTTTATCTACCAATATGTTTAGCTCACTATTACTAGCATTACTCTTTATTGAAAAGAAATCGGCAGAACGATACTTAGAAATTGTCTTTGTATAGGCATTCCTATTAGATATACCAACGGATACAACAGCAAGCTTTTTAGTTAAATCTGTTGTTAATGGTAGAATATTGCTATCGTTCTTAATAAGAGTGATAGAACTTCTATAAAGTTGTTTTACTAAAGATTCTGTTTTATTAGAATTTAATATATCATAAGCAGAGTCAGTATTTAGAATCTTCTTTTGCGAAAGACCAGCAGTATATTTAAAATTAAGAATTAGCTTCACTCTCGAGTATATATCTGCTGAATCTAATCTACCATCATGTATAGCGGCTTTTATGGAATCGATACTTGTTTGAGCATTATGTGGCATAAGTAATATATCATTTCCTGCTTGTAAAGCTTTAATCTCCAATTCGCCAGGCTTAAAGTAATTCGAAACCCCTTTCATTTCTAGTGCGTCGGTAATTGTAAGACCTTTAAATTTCATTTTATTTCTTAAAAGACTATCAACTACAAGTGGCGATAGGGATGTAGCAAGATTTTTTGTGGAATCTAGAACTGGAATATATAAATGTGCTACCATAACAGAGGTGACGCCTTCTTCAAATAGTTTTTTAAATGGAGCTAGGTGTATTGAATCCAAACTATTGCTATCGGCGTGCACTGTTGGCAATGTTTTATGCGAATCGCTATCGGTATCGCCATGTCCCGGGAAATGCTTTGCGCATGCTAGTATATGCTCATCTTGCATGCCTTTCATATACATAGTGGCCTTATTTGCTACTTGAATAGGATTTTCGCCAAAAGATCTGCTATTTATTACTGGGTTTAATGGATTATTATTTACATCAACAACGGGAGCGAAATTCATATCCACACCCACAGCTTTACACTGCTTGGCAACTTCTTGCCCCATTTCATATATAAGACTATCGTTTTGTATTGCTCCCAAAGTCATTTGGCGAGGAAACCTTATTGCAGAATCCAACCGCATGCTAACTCCCCATTCGCCATCAATAGCAATCAATAGTGGTGCTTTGCTAATATTTTGGTAGTAATTTATCAGGTTAATTTGCCTAGCAGGTCCACCTTGAAAAAAACAAAGTCCTCCAACTTTCTGATTTCTAATAGTATTAGCAACCTGCTCATGGTATGCCTTACTTTTATTAGAATGTGCACGAATCATAATCAATTGAGCTATGCGTTCGTCTTCCGAAAGTGAATTAAATACCGAGTCTACCCAATGAATTTGTGGCGAAATTGTAATTGTTTCTACACTATCTGTTTGTGCAAAACTGCTAATGCCAATTGTTAGTAAAAAACTTAGGTATATATATAGTTGTGTGTGTTTAAACATTCCAAAAATTTCATTTCTATTAAGTTTCAAAGATAAGTGTTTGTCGTATAATTATAGTTGTTATTTATAAACGAATTGTTAACATTTTATTGTAAAAAGTATGAGTAAAAAACTACGTCCACTTCGGTACAATTTTCATTTTCTTCATTGCATTGCGAAAATAAAAATCACTCAGTGTGACGTGTTTTTTAGGAAAAAGGATAGAGGAGGAAAAAGGA
>JAOZSY010000407.1 GCA_029939445.1 Bacteroidales bacterium | reverse complement strand
GTAAATTCAGCTGAAGCAGAGAAATAGTTATTGGTTTCGGGCAAAAGATTCTCATCACCACGGATAGTAAACCAGGCAATGGGCCATTCCATATACAATTCCTTAAGAGAAGGAGAACGGAATCCATTGGCATAATTTGCTCTAAAAACCCAAGACTTATGTTTGTACATTAGCGATGCTTTAGGAGAAAAGTGACCTCCAAAGGCATCATGATAATCCATTCTGCCACCAATTATAAAATTCCATTTGGGACTTAGTATTATATCGTCTTGAACAAATAATACTACAGTAGAACTGCTCTTTTCTGTAGAAATATCCTTTACAAACTTATCACTAAGCAAAGCATCAGAAAGATATTCTGCTCCCATAGTTAAACTCTGATATTTACCCAATTCTGCAGAAAATATAAGGCGTGGATTAACAAATACATTCCTATAATTGATTTCCTTGCTTCCTAATTTTTCGTAAAAATCGAATTTGCGATAATTATCGTAATGATAGCTTGCAAGTAAATTATACCTCTTCGAAATACTATAATTAAGTTTTATTCCATATGAAAAATCTTCAAAATTTTGATAAACGTTATCTGGCACAAAATCATATTCATCGTGATTATAATATGAAGCCTTAATCCCTAGTTTAAGTTTACTCGACAATTTAAAATCTAATTTTTGCTGAACCGAAAAATCTCTAAATCCATTTATTCCTGTAGGAAAAGGATTTAAAGCATCCTCAACAATTGTATCAATATTTATAAACTCTTTGGTAATTGTTTTACTATCATAGAGTTGATAGGCATCAAAAGTTTTGGCAGAAAAATCAGTACGTCCACTTATAACTTTCTGCTTGAACCCTAGAGAGATATTAGCATTAATATTTGGAAGGTCAAGGTTCCTTTTAGCTAAATATTTTGAATCATCATCATCCAAATCAGGGTAGTTTTTCTCATTAGACTGAGTATATTTTACTCCTGCAGAAAGTTCAAATTTCTTTTGAGCATCTTTAGTAATAATATTAATAACACCTCCCATTGCTTGAGAACCATATAAAGCTGATGCAGCGCCTTTAACAATCTCTATTCTTTCAATATTATCAACATTTAGACGCGAATAATCGATATTATTTCCACTTTCGCCAGCCATGCGCTCACCGTCAATAAGTATAAGAATATTCTTAGCCTCAAGACCCTGCATTTTAATATCTGCACCAAATCCTCCTCGTTTAAATTCCAAGCCAGGCACATCTTGTGAGAGCACATCCTGCACATTACTAATACCACGAGCACTTATACTCTTCGCCGTAATTACTTGCGTTATAACAGGAGCATCTTTCAATGATTTTTCGGAACGAGTGGCAGTAATAACCACCTGATTAAGATCAAAAAAATCAGCCTGAAGATAAAAAATAGGATTACTACTTCCATCGATGGTATCTACTAAATTTAGATAGCCAATATGAGAAATAGAGATAATACAAGCTCCTTGAAATGGGTTTTCTGCTCTCCCCTTAGTATTAGAGATAGCAAATTTCTGTTCACCAGTTTTTATTGATTCAAAACTAATATTTACAAACGGAATTGCTTGCCTAGTTTCCTTATCAAAAACACTAATCATTCCATTTTGCGAAATACCTATTATAGGCATTAAGCATAACAGAAATACTATAATATTCTTCATACATAGCATTTTACACACCATTTTGAAACACAAAATAATGCCTAGCTTTTTCTATAAAAGCCTAATAAAATAAATTGAAAATTTACTATTGACGTCATGCTGAGTGATTTTCCCCAAGGAAAATTGTACCGAAGTATGACGT
>JAOZSY010000165.1 GCA_029939445.1 Bacteroidales bacterium | reverse complement strand
AATTTCAGTTTTACTTTTTTTGTCAAACCAAACTGATTTTTCTGCTAATAAAATAGCGTCAAAATTCTCATAAAAATCAACAAATATTCCTGTTTCATTTTGTAAAAATTCATTTACATCTTTTCCTAAAATTTCTCCAAACACTTCTGAATATAATGCTCTATAAATTTGCTCAAATAAATATGCTCCTTTTGAATTTATATCATAACAATAATCCCAGTTTTTTAGAATATTTCCGTTTTCGTTTTGAGGAAGTAAAGTATTAATAAATTCCATAAAAACCTCTGCTTGATTAGAATACACATCGTAGTGCATTCTTTTTATATCATCAACAGTGAAATCATCTTTTTCCATCAATAATTTTTTAATTCTATCAGAACGATAACTTCCCATCGCTATAGTATGTGGGTTAACTTTTCCATATTGGCTCAAATTTTCATTTGCCGTAACAAAAATTTCTTCTTTCGGATTATATGCTTTAGGCAAATCCTCCAGATCATAGAAACCTCTCCAATCGTTCTCAGAATCCCATCCAATTAAAGGCACAAATCCAGAATTCTCTTTCCTTCGTTTGGGAAGCAAGCCCGACATCTGATAACCAATATTTCCTTGTATATCTGCCAAAACCCAATTAAAAGACATTTCAAGCTCTCCCAAACACTTCATTCCTTGCTTAACATCAGTTGCATTCCATAATTTCAAACCACCTTTTAATGACCTAGCTCCGCCAAATTTTCCGGACCAAAGTGTAGTTAAATAATAACCATCTTCAAAAGGATTTCCTTCTAAAACACCATGTTCATTCTCAAAATAAGTAAGCTCAACATCTGCTTTATTTTTACGTCTTATTATTTCTTTACGTTCAATAAAAGAGTGCCACTTACTATCTTTAAGATATTTTCCATCTTTGCAATCTTCTACCCATGAGTCAATTGCATCCATAAATGTATAAGTTGCTCCCCATGCCAAATCTTTGTTTCGCCCTATCAAAAGCGAACTTATGCCTGGCATTGTGGCCGAATAAGCAGTAGTTTCTCCTAATTCAAAGGATATTTCATACCATACAGGAGGCAATCTATTAATTTCTAGATGTGGGTCATTTGAAAGAATAGCTGATTTTGTTTTTGTTTTCTTACCAGAAATAACCCAATTATTTGAAGCCATCATTGGATTAATTATTGAATTCCATTTTACAGCATCAGGAACAATTTTATCTATAAGCTTTACTTTCTTTACTATCTCTTCATTATAATTATCTAAAATATTAGGAAAAAGTTCATTGAGCATCTCTTTAGTAGCACCTTTTTGCACCATTTCAATAAAAAGCCTCTCAATTTCTCCTTGCGACTGGGCAAGAGTGAGGAAACCAGCCATTCGGCTCATTAAAATAGTATCTTCAATTTGCCAATCAAATTTTTTATAGCCCAACAACAAATTAAGCTCCCATGGTTTACTTTTTGAAAAATGCAAATTCACACCCTCACAATAAGCCTTTAATTTCTCCATCTCCGAAACAGAAAACTTTTCTATTTCACCATTGATATTATTATTCCAATCCATTTGCCTGAAAAATTTATCAATCTCAAGCATATCATCACTATTATCCAAGTATTCAGAGCCTCTTCCTTGTCCCAAAATACGCATCAACATCATCTGAATTCCTCTATCCATAGCATGACAATATCCCATACCAAAATATAAATCAGTCTCATTTTTTACAATAACCTTAGGAACACCTTCGGTATTTCTTTCAATAACTATATTATCTTTTCCTTTAATTTCCATTTATCGATATATTAAGGTTTCCTTATATTCACTTCTCATTTATAATTTTATAATAAGGTGCTAACTCAACGGTTTAAATTCAATATACTACACATATTTGGATGCAAAAAAAAATAAAAATCATTGCTTTAATTGTTAGTCCCTGCTATTCTTTTAATATTAAGCTCTTATACAAGAGCTCATATAAGTTATCTTTTTTTATAGGTTTTGAAATAAAATTGTCACAACCTGCCGATAAAGCCTTTTCTTTCTCAATATCTATTGAATATGCAGTTTGAGCAATTATTGGTAAATTTGGGCGAAATGCTTTTATCAGCTTTGTAGCTTCAAATCCTGACATTATTGGCATTTTCATATCCATAAGTACTAAACCTATATTGGTATTTTCTTCACATATCTCAACGGCTTCTTTTCCATTTTTTGCATGTATAATTTTTAAATTAAGCTTTGATTTACCAAGCAAAATTTCCAAATATAAATAATTCATTTCTTCATCTTCTACTACTAAAACAGTGTATTTTTCGTGTGTTGTTTCAGTTACATTATCTGTAAGATTTGGCTCTATTATTGTATTAGCCCGCTTGTAAGGTATTGTAACAAAAAATACTGAGCCTTTGCCTTTTTCTGATTGAAGGGTCAAATTTCCACCAAGTAGTTCTGCATTTTCTTTGGCAATTGATAACCCTAACCCTAAACCATCTACCTTCTGCTCTATGCTTTTTTCCTCTTGCGAAAATCGTTTGAATATTAATTCCTGGTTTTCAGGCTTTATTCCTATTCCTGTGTCCTTTACATACAATTCTATTTCGGCGTTTATTATTTTATAACCAAATTCAATAAATCCAGACGTGGTAAATTTTAAGGCATTTTCAAGTAAGTTTTCTAAAATTTTATTGAGTTTTAAAGCATCTGTAATTATAGTACTTTCACCATCCATCAATCCTTTATGTAAATAGAGAGAAATTCTGTTTTCTTTTGCTTTTATTTCAAAAATTGAAAACTTATCTCGTAATAAATCATTTAGACAAATTTCTTTCTCTATTGTTTTTACTTGTTTTGTTTCCAAACTTGAAATTTCCAAAATATCATCAATAATTCGTAATAATTGATTACCACTTTGTTTTATTATTTCAACATATTGTTTTCTTTTCACCTCACTTAAATCAGGATTGTCTATAAATTGCGAAAATCCTAATATAGCATTCATAGGAGTCCTGATTTCGTGGGACATATTATTGAAAAACTCCGTTTTTAATTGGTTGCTTTCTTCGGCTTCTTCTTTAGCTGATTTTAATTTTTGCTCTGCCTCTTTGCGTTCAGTACTGTCTTCATAAATACACAAAATGCTTGTAACAATACCATTATCTGAAATTGGCGTTAATATATAACGAATGTATTTTTTCTGATCCCAATTTGTTGTATAAAAATTTTCACCTTTAATAGTTTTTTTTGTCTTTACACATTTAAGAAACGCTTCTGAAAATCCTATTTTTTTTAAATTTTCGAATTGTAATACATTAATTTGCTTTGTTGCTTCAATCGATGGCGAGCCAAGTATTTTTACAACTTGATTATTAACATTAATTGCATTTCCTTTTAAATCATAAGTAATTATACCTGTTGGTGAATTTTCGAAAATATTCTTAAATCTATTTTCACTTTTATTTAATGCAGCTTCTGCTTTCTTTCTTGCTGTAATATCTTCTTTAATAGCAAGATAATTTACTATTTCTTTGTTTTCCTTAATCGGTGTAATGGTTACATGTTCCCAATATAATATATCATCTTTTGTTTTGTTACAAAATTCACCTTTCCATATTTTTCCTGCTGAAATTGTTTGCCACATTTTAGCATAATAATCATCGGATTGTATTCCTGCATTTAGAATTCTTGTGCTTTTCCCAACAACCTCTATTAGTTCATAGCCCGATAATTCTGTGAATTTAGGATTTGCATATTCAATAATTCCATCAGGATCTGTTATTACTATTGTATTTGCACTTTGCTCTACTGCTGTTGATAGTTTTCTAATTTCTTTTTGTGATACTAGCTGCTCAGTAATGTCAGTTGTAAATAAAACTAAACCATCAAGTTCCTTTTCTTTATTCCAAATTCCGCGCACATTTGATTTCAGATATTTTGTGTCAATATTAAACCAATGTTCATAGTTACCAGTTTTCTTTACAATTTCTACTGCATCTTCAATCTGTTTTAATTCAACATTTTTCATTGCATGAATCTCTGTTAAATTTTTTCCTATAACTTCTGATGATTTGTATCCAAATATTTCTTCTGCTTTTGTATTAAAAAAGATTATATTTAGATTTATATCTGTAGCAGCAATTGCTATTTCACTTGATAAGCTTAAAATATTTTTTAATAGACGAAATTCTTTTCTTGTGGAATCATTCTCTAATTCTTTACGAAGTTTTTTAACTTCTATTTCCAATTCTTCATATGTAGGTTTTGATTCCATATCTATATTTTCTTATTTAGAGCCAAAAGTTTACCCTTTTGTAAGGCAAGATACCACAATGGTTAACTTACAAATTCATACATAACTCCAACTAAAATTAGTTACATAATTCCATTTTTTAAAAGTAATAATATTTTCGATAAGGCGCTCACATATTATTTGCACAATCTTTCAATATTTTCAGTTACCCGCTTTATGTATGAGCCTTTGTATAAAATATTTCATATTTCGCTGAATCTCTTCGTATTGAAAAGAAATACTCTTTTATTATTTTGGATCAAACAATGGTTTATATGAATTACAAATGTGTATGGTTTTTGCGTATGTTGTTATAATAATAGTGCGCAATGTATTGAAAACGTTGAATTAGCGTTTCCTGCAACAGCGAACTGCTTCATTATATTTTACTTTCCTTGATTTACATCTTTAATAAATTTAATTATCCCCTTAAAGTAGGTTTCCTGATCGTCATACATGGACATATGACTTCCATTCGGACAATGTAAATATTGTCCATTTTGAACTTCTGTGGCAATCCATTCCATATGCTTTGGGTCCATAGTGTCATAGGCTCCTCCAATAGATAATGTCGGAACGGATATTTTTGAAAGTTGCTCTGTAATATCCCAGTTTTTCAATTTAGAATTGCCCATACTCCCAAATTCACTTGGCCCTTGCATTGTCTCATAAAAATTATAATTTACGTGAGCAAAAGCTCTGTTAACAGGATTTGGCCATTCTTCTAACGGCATTCGTAGCACATGTTTAGGATAGTAATGAGTATATACTAATTCGGCATAGCGTGGATTACTAAAATCACCTTCTTTCTCCAAAGCTCTAACCTCTGCTAAAACCTCTGGATTCAGTTGAGGACCTAGCACATCATTGGCGTATTTATTATATTCAGGAATAGATGCCATCATATTAGAAATAATAAGAGCTTTCAAATTGTCCTGATATTTTAATGCATATTCCATGGCTAAAATACCACCCCAAGATTGACCGTAGAGATAGAAATTAGTATTATCCAATCCAAGAGCTTTACGTACTTGCTCCACTTCATCAACATATCTATCAACACTCCAAAGGCTACTATCATTTGGCTGATCGCTATAAGCCGATTCCAACTGATCATAATAATAATATTCAATTTCCGCATTTGGAAAGTAGGAATCAAAAGCTTCTAAATATTCGTGTGTGGCACCAGGCCCTCCATGGAGTAATAATACTTTCATCTTAGGATTATTCCCCACCCTTTTAGTCCAAACTTTAAATTCTCCAGCAGATGTTTGTATCGGTATCATTTTTACTCCTCCAGATAATATATCATCACGTTCCGAATAATCTAAATAACTGCTCTTATCAAGTTCTACAATATTCGTTTCCTGATTATTTGAACAACTTTGTAAGATTATAAATAAAGAAAGTATGATTATTAATTTTTTCATGATTTTAATTTTTTTAGTTTCTATTTGTTAACTATTGCAATATAAAATTTGGGCTTTCTGAAACTCCATATTGTTAAACATAGAAATCCTTTCCAATTTTATAAACCAATTAATCATTTAGCAAATATAAAGAATTATACTTTATAATAGAAATAGCAAATCAATTATATCTGATTATTGTTGCTTGTTTTAGAATTATTGCTTGTGTATGTTATAATGATAGACAGCAATGGTTCTGATAATTATCGGAACGCTGCACAAGCAGCGTCGTTTACGCTGCCAGTATCATTAT
>JAOZSY010000406.1 GCA_029939445.1 Bacteroidales bacterium | reverse complement strand
ATACAATAATTTTCTTAACAGATGATGAATTAAATAATGATGAAGCATATAGAATTGAAGTTGGCAAGGATGTATTGTCAATAAAGGCTAGGAGTGATAAGGGTGCTTTTTATGCAATTCAAACTTTGCGACAGATAATTCCAGCAGAAATGGAAAATTCGACATGCAAAACGAATAGTCTAAAAGTTCCATATTATAAAATTCATGATTCTCCTCGTTATGAATATCGGGGATTTATGTTAGATGTTGCACGTCATTTTTATACCGTTTCTGAGGTAAAACGAGTAATAGATTTATTAACGATTTATAAAATAAACACTTTACATCTTCACCTTACCGATGATCAGGGTTGGAGAATAGAAATAAAATCGTGGCCTGCTCTTACTTCATATGGATCTACATCCTCTGTAAATAGTGAGAGACATGGTTTTTATACTCAAGGTGAATTTCGTGAAATTCAGGTTTATGCTCTTAAACATCATATTGAATTAATCCCTGAAATTGATATGCCAGGGCATACAAATGCGGCTTTGGCATCATACCCAATTCTAAATTGTAATGGAGAAGCTCCAGAACTATATACTGGCACAGAGGTAGGTTTTAGCTCACTTTGTATTGATAATGATACTACTTACGCTTTTATTAATGATGTATTGCGCGAAATAGCAGATATTACAACTGGAAGATATATTCATATTGGCGGCGACGAATCGCATGCCACTGCTACAGCTGACTATATTACTTTTATTAATAGAATTAGAAAAATGGTAAGGGACAATGGTAAAGAGCCCATAGGATGGGATGAGATTGCTAATGCAGAAATAGAAGAAGGAGCGATTGTTCAATATTGGGGCGATGTAAAGAATGCTCAGCTAGCAGCAAAGAAAAAAGCAAGAATTATTATGTCGCCAGCAGATAGAATTTATCTTGATATAAAGTATAATGATTCAACAAAATTGGGTCTTAAGTGGGCAGGTTTTAATGATGTAAAAGACGCATACGATTGGAAAGTTGATAATTTGGTAGAAGGAGTATATGGTGATATGATCTTGGGAATAGAAGCCCCATTATGGACAGAAACCATAACTAGTGTTGATGATATTGAGTATATGATGTTTCCAAGAATAATTGGTGTGGCAGAAATTGCTTGGTCTGATGGTAGAAATAGGAATTGGGAAGAGTATAAGGTTCGACTTGCAAAACAGAAGTTGCGATTAGATAAGTTAGGGGTGAATTACTATAAATAATTATACCCATAATTTGTATTCTCATTTTCTTTAATAATGGCCATTTTTTAGTGAAAACAAATAATAAAATAACATAGCTTTGCTGTCAATAAACAATGAAATGACGGTACAAACTAAAGCATTACGCAAGCAGTTGATATTCATGGCTATGATGATGTCATTTCTATGGATTATCATTGGTGATTTGGTTTCTATTCACCTAAAGGTTTATTATGGAGATGTACATTCAGAATGTCATCACCATCCTTTTGCTAAAACTCATAAAAGTGATACCAAGTATTTTAAAGTAAAAGACCATAAATCTAAAGATGATTCTTCAATAAATCATCTAGTTTTTATTGCGTCAAATTCATTAAATGTAAATACGTTAAAAGCATTTGATGTATATAATTATCAAATTATAGATTTACCAATACGTCTTAATATTACCTCAATATCTCAAAGAGGTCCTCCTACAAAAGCATAATTTTCTTTTTATACACAAACAATACTCTTTGAGTATTAGCTGGTGCGATTATTTACGTCATACTTCGGTACAATTTTCCTTGGGGAAAATCACTCAGCATGACGTCAAT
>JAOZSY010000405.1 GCA_029939445.1 Bacteroidales bacterium | reverse complement strand
CAACTAAGTCTGGAGACTTCCGTGGTGGCCAAGAAAATGCCCATGATGTTGATTGCCTTATTGAAGTAGCTGATGGTGTTGCTACTGGTAAAGGTAGGTTTGGTGTTGGTGGGGAGATAGGGGTTTTTGGGTAGATGTGTGAATAATAGAAGATTGAACATTAGTAAATAAAAATCTATTTAAAATATTTCTATCTTTGGCAGGGCTAAACCCTTATTTAAGTGAAAGTTAAATTTATAAAATACGGTGCATATTTGGTTTTTTGAAGATGATTAGTTGTTTTATATATCGCAGTTTCTAAAAGAATACGATGAGTTACATAGAAATATAATTTACCTTCTAAATCACTTAAAATTTGTCGTAATTTTGAAGAATGAGAAAAACAGCGTTATTTGCAATTATCTTTTTATCTTTTATAAACGTATATAGTCAAACTAAAAGCATAGAGCTTGAAAAAATTCAGTTAAAAATTAATGAAAAAGAAACTGAAATTGATAGTTTAAAGAAGGAAAGAGAAACTATACTTTTAACATATATCAAGGAGCAAGTTCAACAATATGGTCTGCCTAAAGTAGAAAATGGAGAAGAATTAATAGAGCACAAAGCATATGTGCTTGTATATTCAGAAAAGCATGAACAAGCTAAATGGGTAGTTCATATAATTTCGACAGCAATAATTGATGAAAATGTAAGTAGAACGAATGATTTTAGAGTAGATACATTAATAAAAACTGGTTCTGCTGAAGAAAGAGATTTCTTTACAAAATATAAAGTAGATGGTAAAGCTGTATATGATGGTTTCGGATACGATAGAGGGCATTTAGCTCCTTCAGCAGATTTTAGATGGTCAGAAACAGCATTGTCTGAATCATACTTTTATTCTAATATAAGTCCACAACTAGATGATTTTAATAGAGGTTCTTGGGCAAAACTTGAAGGAATGTTACGAAAATATGTAAGCGAAAATAATGTAGATTTATTAGTAGTAACAGGCCCAATTTTAACAGATGATTTGGCGGTTATTGAACGAAGTATAAATAAAGTTAGTATTCCAAAAGATTATTTTAAAATAGCTTATGATTTTGAAAATAATAGGGCAATTGGTTTTGTTATGCCAAATAAAAAAATTTATTATCCATTATAATATTATTCTGTTAGTATTGATAGCATTGAAAAATTAACAAATATTGATTTCTTTTATAATTTAAGTGATAGTATTGAGAATATTATTGAAAACCAATCTGATTATAAACCATTTTTACCAGAGAAATCGAAAAATGATATTGCTCCATTGAAAATACTACCTAAAAACTGTTTAAATACTGTACAGGCATATGGTGAAATTAATACAAATAAAAAAGTAAAAGTTTGTGGAACTATTGTAAGTACAAAAAAATCAAAAAAAGGTAATATTTTTCTTAATATAGATAAAGCTTACCCTAATCATATATTTTCAATAACTATTTGGGCTTCTGACCTTGTGAATTTTGGTTATAAACCTGATAAAGAATTACTAGGAAAGAAAGTATGTATTACTGGAAGAATTACAGAATATAAAGGTACAGCAAGTATGATAATTAATAATGAAAAATTCATTGATATTATCGAATAACAATCCTATTTATGTTATAACGTTAGAGGTTTAGAGGTAAAGTTCAGTGTTGATGAGAATAGATATTTTTGGGTAGTGGAGTTGAAAGTATTTACGTATAATATTGACCTTACTTACTTCATTGGATATACCGGCGTTATTGTGCCACCTATACCGGCGTTGTTGTGCCAGTGTGAACAGCTATAATTTCTAGGCCAAAATTACACATTAATTTGTT
>JAOZSY010000164.1 GCA_029939445.1 Bacteroidales bacterium | reverse complement strand
AAGTCTATCGCCATTGGTATTAAGCTTTAGAATAAAAGCACTGTAATCTGTGCCGTATTTAATGACTGTACCATTTACTATTATGCTGCCGTCTGATAAGGTTTCTACTCCCATGGCTTGGTGGAGTCCTACGCATTTTAGACTTTTGTATATGTTATATTTCTTTTGCCATATGATTTGTTTTGTTGAAATATTTATCTTAAAAACAATAAGTCCATATTCTGGATAGCTAATATTACCATTCTTAATATACTTTACAATTCCTACAAATGTGTTATTTCCAGAGTAACTCATATCCGAAACATTTGCATTAATTGTATCGGTATTAATTTTCTGTTGCCAAATAATATTACCTATTGAATCTAATTCAACTATTATTGTGCCCCAGTTTTTATTTATCACAATATACCCACCGTTGGGTGTAAGTTCAATATCATATAAATATGAAATATTTGGATAAGTCCTACGCCACTCCACATTACCGATGCTATCTATTTTTAGGAGGAAGGAGCGAAGATTGGCTGTTATACAGTTTTTATTATAATTCCCTGTTAGGATATATCCTCCATCAAGTGTTTGTTTTATGGAGGTTAAATCCGAAAATTGACCTGAATTAGGTTGATTTGCTATTATTGTATCAGGATGGGTAATTATTTTTGTCCATAGTGTATCTAATGAATATTTGTCAATTGACATTATTTTTCCAAAAGTAGCGGAATCATTAAATACCTGTGGACAAGTTAAGATTTGTTTTTCATTAACAACAATTGTATTATAAGGATAATTAGCATATCGCCAGGCTATATCAATATATTTTTGTTTATTAACTATATTAAAATTTTTGTCATACTTTACAATCATATTACTCCAATAAGGCTCATAATTATTCACCCCACCTAAGGCATAATAAAAACTATCATCTTGCGTAACACATGCAAAATCATATCCTCCTTCTCCAAAAGGCTTTAGTGTATCATTAAACATGGTGGCAAACTGCGCTAAAGAATTAATAGATAAAAAGATTAGTGATATCAAAAACAACTTTTTCATAATTAAAATTTAATAAAAGTTTGCTCCAAATATTAGGAGCAAACTTTTTGTTTTATTTATTCTGTAATAATCATTTTCTCGGACCAAAGTGTCAGTCCATTTGATTTTATAATAATTTGATAACTACCTGAACTTAAATCACCCAAATTAATTAAAACCTCATTTGAAGCAATATCACTAATTGTTTTAAGTGATTTGTTTTTTAATACCTTTCCTTGCATATCGCTTATTGTATAATTTAGATTTTCATACTTACAATTATATTTTAATGTGGTATAATCTATTGCAGGGTTAGGATATAATTTATATTCATCATTTTGCATTACCAAAGTATTATTAGTTTTTGGGTTTGCCATACGAGCTGAATTTTGACTTACATCATTTACTATTTCATTAAACACATAATCAGGATTATCGCGTTTTAACAATGCCAATGCCATTTGAGATGTCATTGGTTTGTCTGCATTTAAAATAGTCTCTAAGTTAGTACGATTGCTTTCACTTAATCCTTCTTCATAAAGATTATTCTCGTGCATATTCTTGGCAATATTTATTGCCGTAGTAAACTCAATAAGTTCAGCCGTCTTTTCATCATCCATTTCGTAGTTGCATGGTATATCGCTTAATACATTTTGCATATCATCATACTGACCATAGGAAAGGTAAATGCTTGCTAGCTCAAACTTATCGTATATATCAGGTTGGCGGCTTGTAAATGCAATTAGGCTGTCTTTTGCATAAGCATTGGTATTGTCAGCACGATACATTCTCTTAATATCTTCGCCAATATTGCTTATTAAATGATAATCGGCTGCTACATTACCTTCTAATACTTTGAGTTGAGAAGACGAAGATACTTGATTTTTAATTTCATCAATATAAGTTTGCGGCATAGCAGGAAGTCGATTTTCCAACGCTTCCATTACTTCAAAGCTTTCTTTACCATGAGGGTTGGCTAGCATCAGTAATTTCACCATTAGCGAAGTAAATGAAGGATTATTAATTACCTCTATCAATACTTCTTCTGATAAGTAAGGCGATTCTGCCAATAGACTATTAAACTCTTGATATAGATCCCATGGTTGAGTGGTTTCTACTTCTTCGTCCAAATTGGCATTACCACCATCTTTCCATATATTTAATATCACTTTTGATGAATTATAAGCAATTTGAGCTAAATTCAGCTTAGCATACAGCTCAGTTTGCGTATTGCCATTACCTCCTGTGGAGTTTTTTGAAGGACAGGCGTCATATTCTCCTTGCATTGGATGTGGATTAATATTAGCATACTTCAAAGGCTCAACCCGACCAGCATAATTAGTAATATTTCCCCAATAATAATCAATTATTTGCCCCTGTGCATTATCATAATCCAATGGGAGGCTTATGTTTTGATGCGAATTGGAGTAAGTGTTGCCTGAGGGTGCATCCACACTAATACCATTTGAATTTATGATACTTTGCATTTGTGTTGTAGCAATACCCGACCTATGGAGCGACCAGTTATGCAAATAATAATTCCCAAACACATAAAAATCATAAGAACTAGCATCAGTTTCAGAGATATTACAGAAGAACTTAAGTCCCTTGTCCGCTTTACTTCCTTTACCAGAGTTAAAGCCCTGAGCTTGCTCACTTAAGAATAGGTTGTTTAATTTATTTCTGTATATTTGGTTGTCTTCGGCACCTGTATTATTAACAATAATGCCTCTTGAACCATTGGAAACCGCTGCTCCATTACTTGCTGGACGGTAGATGTGATTTTCTTCTATTCTAAAGCCTTTGCCTCCGTTTAGGTAAATACCGTATGGAACACCTGGAGAGGGTTGACCACTTTGAGTAGGGAAAAAATCTGCTGATTTAATGTTATTCAATGTTATTTTGGTTCCGTTTGTTCCTGACAAATATATAGATTTATAAATATCAACAAAATTATTATCATTAATAACAATTAGATTTGAACTTCCACTTTGCTCATAACATTTAATACCATAATATAGGTTTGAGAATTCATTGGGCTCATCCACACAAGTCGGATTTTGAGGGTCGCAATATGGAATTACACTTATTGAAGAAATTGTAGAGTTTATTGCGATTCCTTTTTGTGTCGTTAGTAAAGAAGTATTTGTATTAGTAAAAGTATTACCTCTAATAAATAAACCATGAACACCTAGCAAAGAAATATGAGTAATATCAGCGGTTGTAGTAAATAAATCATTATTAGTTTCAAAATTACTTCTTGTGATATAACTTGCTTGATTTACAGGCTTTTGATTGTAAGAGTTTAAATAACGATATGGAGCCATTTTTATATCTACCTCATTATTAATGAAACTAGCATTATTTGCTCTAATTATTCCACCACCTAAAGAATATGTTATACTGCTTCCAAAAAGAGGTATTGTAATGTCTTGATATGCATATATGCCAATTTTAGCATTTTCTATTGTGCCATCATTGATTATTTCAACAACTCCTTGATTAGTTATTGGGTATTGAGGCAGGTTAGCATTTCCCTGAACTTCAATACCTAACCACGAAATACTTCTGTCGTCAGCTGATATTTTACCTCCATCAATAATTAGTTTTCCTCCTGACTTTACAATAATTTTTGACTCTCGTGTCATATACAAATTACAAGAGATTGTAAGTGTTGCTCCATTTTCTACAATAATATCTCGAAAAAATTTAACATCAAAATCCCAAATAGTATTTTGAGTTAATACTAAAGGATTACTGTTGTAACAGTCACCTAAAACGAATTTTCTTACATTTGAAAGTTGAATAGCTCGATACATATTTCCAACTTCAGTTGCTGGCAAATAACTATGTGAACTTTGGTAAGACTGGTTCATCAAACTTTCAGGACATTGATTTACACCGTAATGAACGCAATGGTGATATAATTCAAGTGAATGCCCTATTTCATGAGCTAGAGCATGTCCTTTTGTAGTAAAATCCCAACTTCTAACTGTGGGGTTATAAGGATTCAAATTTGGATTAACAGATTGATCTGTGGGTACAATGTTCTTCATCCACCACCATTTTGTATAGTAATCGGGCATGTGTATCCTAGATGTCCTGTCGTAATTGGAGTATGTCGGATATTGCGAGCATGAGATTCCAGTAGTATTATGAGCTGTTGTAGTTTGGTTAATTATAAGTTCATTTTGAACATTCATGTTTGTTGTACAATATACATTTATCCCTGGTTTATAGTTAGGTAATGCTGCTACTGCATTATCAAGAGCCATATACCATAAATTATTCACATTATTAGGGCAAATTGATTTGTCATGATTTGACCAATCTTGAAACGGTAAATAAATTTTTTCGCACACAAATTGGATTTTCAAGTCTGGGATTACACCATAATCATAATTAATATTACGACACAAACTCCAATCATTTGGAGGTGACATATTAGAATATAAATCATTGAGGACTCCCATCATATCGTCAATCATAGCATCCTGTTCAGTGTTGTTCTGTTGAAAATTTGAGCCTCCTGACGGATCCTGAACAAAAATTATATTAAGCCTTATTACTATTGGATCATCTGCTGATGTTGGCAAGTAGGGATAATTATTTCTGTTCCATTGATATATTGAAGCACAATTTGTTGATTCTTGTTGTAAAACAACTAAATCAGTTGTATTACAAATAAATGGCCCAGTAATTTGAACTGGACACTGCACAGTTTGTGCATAAAAATTCATTTTTGCACTAATAATAAAAATGACTATTAGAATTACTTTTTTCATATTAATTTGATTTTTCTCTCATCCATTACGCAGTTCAATTATATGAGAGGCTCCTCGGGAGAAAAGATGCTTCGCTTGGGGTGGCGTTCTTCCATTTACCAATATTTTTTCAACGAAACGAAGCATATTTATACGAACTTATTATTCCCCAACCAGAAGATGTCCTTTCTTCGAACATCAAAATTAATACTTTTTTGTTTCATGTTTAACCGTTTTATTCTTCCAAGTGCGAGGACATTGAATCAAGCTCTTTTGGTTTTTTTTGCGATGGTCAATTTTGGGTGGCAAAAACCAAATGAGCTTGATTGGCGCGGGCTCAGCCTTGCAAGTAACGGTTTGAATATGGTGCGTGCCGCACTTTATTCAATAATTTTCTTTGGTTTCATTAATGTTCAAACTTACTAATTCTTTTTCTGTGAAAAAGAAACTGCGGCTTGCACTATATTTTTTGTTGTACGCTGCCATTACTTCTAGTTTTCAATTTTAATGTATTCAACCCATAATTTTCCGTTTGGAGATGTTGCGAATCCAAATCCGTCTCCTGGAAATTTCTCAAATCTTTTTGAATAAATCAGACTATTATTAATATAGTATGAAATCATTTTTCCTGATTTCGAAATCAAGATAACATTAAAATCATCGACTTGAATTAAATCAACATACTCTCTGAAAAAGTATTTTTCTTTACCTTTTTTCCACTTAGCAATCAATACCTCTTGTGAATCACTATATCCGATAAAATAGTTAATGTCTCCTAATGTTGTTGGTATTTTCTGTCCACTTATATTTCTAATTGCATTTTCTATTTTTCTAATTCCAAAATCAAATGACATATAACAATCATCAGAATCACTTTGAATCTTAACCTTGGTCTCAATTTGAAAGTCTTTTGAGTAGTCTATTTTGAATTTTGTCGAAGCAATTACTACCATTTCGTCCGAGGCTGACTCTAAATATAACGTCTCATTTTCTATTCTCTGTAAGAACGGTAAATCATTGTGGTCTGGATTTAACCAGTCGTTACTATTATCAATAAACTTATCATAAAGTATTGTCTTTATGTCGGAATCATTTTTTGTCTTTGATTTGTATGAAAAAAGTCCCATAGTTAATATAAAATCAGTTTCAATCTATTTGCGATATTCAATTTGGTTGCGTACAACGAAGGAATATAATGACCTTCCATTTATTGTCGTTTGTTGTCGTTTATAAACG
>JAOZSY010000163.1 GCA_029939445.1 Bacteroidales bacterium | reverse complement strand
TGCCACAAGTAATGGCCATTCGTGATGTGCTTGATAAAGACAGCATATGTATTGTTTTAAAAGAGACTCAGCTTAAGGATTACATAAGAAATCATCATGATATAGATTTGGTAGTAACAGATAGCCAAGCCTTTGGAATGGTTTCGGGTATAGTACCAGAAAACATACCTCTGACTAGTTTTAGTATAATTTTCAGTAGAATAAAAGCCCATTGGGAACCAATTTTACAAGGAACAAAACATATTTCTAAACTAAAGGATGGTGATAATGTATTAGTATTAGAATCATGTACGCATCATATCTCTTGTGAAGATATAGGACGATATAAGATACCTAAATGGCTTAGTGAGTTTACTGGAAAAGATTTAAACTTTGATATAGTATCAGGCTTACAAGAATTTGAGAAAAAGCTTAATAATTGTGCGATGGTAATACAATGTGGAGGATGCGTGGCTACCCAAAAGCAAATTCAGAATAGGCTACAGCTAGCAATCGACAAAAATATTGCCGTAAGTAATTACGGAATGGCAATAGCATATACCACAGGTGTATTCGAAAGAGCCACAAAAATATTTGACTAGACATTTATTGAAAAAAAGATGACATTATATGACTGATTTTATTAAAATACTAGACAATCCAACAAAGGACAAACAAGCACTTATCAGAATGCTTAATTGCAATGCTGATGAACAGAAATTGCTATTTGCAAAAGCTGAAAATATTCGAAAATCAACAATTAGTAATAATGTATATGGGCGAGCACTTATTGAGTTATCAAATATTTGCTCCAAGGATTGCTATTATTGTGGTATTCGCAAATCCAATAATAGTATTGATAGATATGCTTTAGATATTGACGCAATAAAAGAATCCATTGACATTGCCATAGCTTCCAAAATTGGCTCAATAGCTATACAAAGTGGAGAATTAAACTCCCCTACTTTTGTGGAATCTATTTCCGAAATTGTGAGATATATAAAGCAAAAATGTCCAGAAATAGGAATAACACTTTCATGTGGTGAACAAACTGCAAAAACTTATAGAAAATGGAAGAGATTAGGAGCTGAACGTTATCTTTTGCGAATAGAAACTTCGAATAAGGAATTATACTATAATTACCACCCCAATGATAAGAGTCATAATTTTGAGAAACGATTGCAATGCTTACAATACATAAAAGATGCGGGTTACCAAACAGGTACAGGAGTAATGGTAGGGCTGCCAAAACAGGATTTCGAAGACCTTGCCGATGATCTAATATTTATGCGCGATATGGAAATTCATATGTGCGGAATGGGTCCTTTTATTCCTTGTAAAGGAACTCCAATGGAAAATGCAAAATCAAATTTTGATAGTGTTTTTGAGATGACATTAAGGATGATTGCTTGCCTTAGAATTATTATGCCAGATATAAATATTGTATCATCTACAGCTATGGAAACAATAAACCCTAAGGGAAGGGAATTGGCAATAAAAGCTGGCGCAAATGTGATAATGCCAAATCTTAACCCTAGTACTCACCGTAAAAAATACTCATTATATAATAAAAAACCTACAAATGAAATCACTAATGCTAAGGAAGTAATTGATAGTTGTGCTAAAGCAATTCCTTCCGGATACATATTAAGCTTAGGCAAAAAAGGGAATTCTTTGAAATGGGAAAGGTTAATGGTTTAATGGTGTAATGATTTAATGAATTAATGGTATAATGGTTTAATGGTTTAATTATGTAATTTCAATATTAGTACATTGTATCATTAAATTATTAGGTAAAGTCACTCCATTTCCCTTCAAAAAACTAAATTTTGTATTATAAACTAATGAAATTATCTAATTTTTAAACAAATACAACTTCTGCAAATAGTTCAACTCCATATATCTGCATGATTTCCTTTTGAATATACTCTGCAAGAGTTAACACTTCTTGACCTGTGGCATTATCTTTATTTATAAGCACAAGCGCTTGGTTTTGATGAACTGCTGCACCTCCTATTTGATATCCCTTAAGTCCTGCATTATCAATTAACCAGCCTGCAGCTAACTTAACCTCATTATCGGAAATAGGATATGAAACAATATTAGGGAAATCTTTTTTTAATGAATTAAGCTTTTCATTGCTAATAATAGGATTCTTAAAAAAACTACCAGCATTTCCAATCTCGTTAACATCAGGTAATTTTGAAGCTCTAATTTCACTTATAGTTTGAGCAATATTTGATATGCTAGGCTCTTTAATTCCTTTTGCTTGCAGCTCTTCATTTATTCTGCCATATTCTAGTTTAAATTCAGGAGTTTTAGAAAGCTTAAACAGCACCTTAGTAATTATTACTTTATCCTTAAGCTCATTCTTAAAAATGCTATTTCTATACCCAAAATTACAACTTTTAGCATCGCGTTGCTTAAAGATAAATGTATCAATTTCGTAATAATACACTTTATAAATAATATCTTTAGCCTCTACTCCATATGCACCAATATTTTGTATAGGAGCAGCGCCAACAGTACCTGGGATAGCAACCAAATTCTCAGCACCATAGTATTTATTCTCCACGCAAAAACTAATAAAATCATCCCATTTTACTCCTGCATTTACTTCCACATAATATGAATCATCATCCTGACTCATTAGTGTTATTCCCTGCATATTTATTTTTACAACAGTACCTTTATAATTGGTAGTAAACAGGGTATTAGCTCCTCCACCAAGAAAATAGACAGGCTTAGTAATGCTATCCATATCTGACAAAAAATCAAATATATCAATATCAGAATTTAGCTCATAATAATTCTTTGCCTTGGCTTCAACTCCAAAGGTATTCAGATTTTTGAGAGATTTATTTCTAATTAATTTAAGCATAAATTTAGATTCTTATTAGTGTTGCAATAACTTATTAAATAATACGGAACAAATATCAACATATTTTGTCACAATTTTTGGCTGCGCCTTCAAAAATTCCGCCAAAATAATTAACTATTCTCTATTAACAACCACTACCATAAGGAGGTGGTTATTAAATATCAATATTTTGATAACTCCTATTTTAATAATATTATCAATAAAATCTATATTTTGATATTCCTTGATAATAAAATTCCCTTTAAAAAGGATATAAACGCAATCCTATCATAAAATTACGACCTGGCGCAGGAATTCCCGATGCATAAGGGATATAAAATCTATCAAGAATATTCTCAATAGCAAAATTCATATGTAGATTTTTATATATTTTTACATCAGTTCTAAAATTCAGAGTATACCACCTTTCAGCACCATCGGGTGTATACATATAGGTTTTACTTTTCTCACTTAGCGCTAGATCTTCAAAAGCTATTGAAGCCGAATAGTTTGAATAAATACTTGCTTTAAAATACTTATTCTCAAAACTTAAGCTAGTGCTTCCAAAATTAGGAGAAATATGCCGTAATGACTCCCCATCAGAGCCTTCGCCTGTGGATATATTATATACAGTACGAAATTTAAGCCGCTTAGTAATATTAATATTTAATGAAGCAACGCCACCAAATATTGTAGCATTATCTACATTTTGCATGGCCTGCACCTTACTCATACTACCATCATACATTATAGAATCGGCACCATTAAAAATGAAATCGCGGCGAACAATAATATTATCAACATAAGAGGCATAGGCCGTTAGTTCCAATTGGGCAATCTTATTAAAAGATTTTATAACACTTATTTCAGCCGAATACACATATTCTGGTTGCAAATCGCTATTTGGAACAACAACACTACCTGGCTCAGAGTCAAACACCTTTGCCACATCATCAAGATTAGGAGCACGAAAACCTGTTCCCATATTTGCATTTATTTGCAAGTCCTCTTTAAGCATATATGCAATGCCAATACTTCCATTTGGCGCTTGATTTGTTAAATTTATATCGCTAAAAGGAAGGCTATTTGTAGTAGTATCAAAAGTAGATTGCAAATGAATAATACTATATCGCAAACCTGCCAATAAGCTTAATTTCTTATTAATACTATATTTTAAATTCATAAAAACTCCTGCCGAAGAGTACAAATTGCTCTTATTAGGATAACGAGTTTGTATTAACTCCACCGCATCAGTTTTCGAATCTTGCGAGTAGGCCGCAGAACTAACATCATTAATAGCTATTTCGCCACCATAGAATAGATTAACTTTTTCATTAAGCTTTTTACTAAAATCAGCATTAAATGTATATAAATCTACAGATTCGGATCTATGACGAAAGGCTGTGCCTCCAAACTTTCTATCATTACGACTTTCGTCAAAACGTTGATAGGCAATAATAATTCGGCCAGAATCATAAGCTTTATTCGCTCTAAACAAACGTAAACGTAGATTATGCATAGACCAATTTTGTGGACCATAATACCAATCTGCATATTTAAGATTACTACCACTGTACTGTATAAGCCTATCGTAACGAGGAATATTAGAAGTTGTAGAAAAAATATAACTATAGGTAATATCAAACTTATTATTTGGTTTATATCTAAATTTTTGATTAATATTTGTAAGCGAGAAGAACGAAGGAGTCATCATAGTAGGATCATCAACATTAACCATAGTATCATTGCCAGAATCCGTTTGTCCAACAACATAATACTGCTTTCCAAAATCGGGATAATTTCCAAAATGATTTTTCCCAGCATGAAGATTAGAGAAATCACTTCTGAGAAACTGCGTATGAGAAGAAAAATTCTTCCACTTTAAATCTAAGCCAAAACCAACAGTCATTTCTGAATTTACAGTATTTGCTCTTGTAAAAGCATCGATATCAATATCAAACTTACCTTCTGTACAAAAATTAGCTTCCTTAGTATGGAAATCCATAACACCACCAAGTGCATCACTACCATAAGTAACAGAGCCTGGCCCAAAAATTACTTCTGCATGGCCCAAGGAATTAGGATCAATATTCAAGGAGTTTTGTAGATTTCCTCCTCTAAAAATAGCATTATTCATACGCACACCATCTACAACCAATAAAACCGAATTTGCAGAGAAACCACGAATCATAGGACTACCACCACCAAGTTGGCTTTTCTGAACAAAAACTTTAGAGGTATTAGAAAGCATATCGGGAGTAGTTTGCGGACTTTGAAAACTAACTTCTTTAGCACGTATTTCAGTAATGCTGATGGGAAGTTCTTTCTTATCTTGCTCCCATTTATTACCCATTACAGTAAAACCCTCCATTTCGAAGGTTACTTCCTGCAAAGAAATAGTATTATTTATAAATTGTATACTATCCTTAGAAATTACCAATGGCAGAAAGTAGTTATGCTGAATTAATATATAATCATATTCTGAAAAAGACTCTAAACTAAACTCTCCTTTTGAATTAGAAACACGATAATGAGTTTTAGCAGTATCAGAAATTATAACACCAGGAATTGGATTCTCAT
The DNA here is from genome assembly GCA_029939445.1 of Bacteroidales bacterium. Classification (GTDB taxonomy): domain Bacteria; phylum Bacteroidota; class Bacteroidia; order Bacteroidales; family UBA1556; genus UBA6267. The sequence goes on along the minus strand of JAOZSY010000163.1, from coordinate 621 downwards.
TAATAGAATTTACAACCCTAATAATTTGAGAATTTGCACTCAAACTTAAAGCTATTAATAATACTAAAAGAGTAATAATTTTATACATACTTATTTATTTAATATGCAAATGTATTAAAATTAGCAACGATTACTCTAATTTTTAATTAGTCTTTACCAAAGAAAAAATAGAGTAATACATGCATTATTAAACTCAACATAAAACACAACTAAACTAATCCATTACTTAGCTAATATCCTCTCAAAAAATGCTTTTTTTATATAATAGTAGCTAATTATTATACGAATAGTCTATTGTATATACTAGGTTTTTCGGAACTTAAAACAAATACAAAAATAATAAAAATATTTTTCTATATTTATGTTGCAACTAAAGTTCTTTATCATATTTTTGCACTCGCAAATAAAGAAAGGGAGCCTCTAATTCAGGAGGAGAATGTTCATCCTTATATTTCAGAAAAAATTAGTTTATAATAATATATAATACTCTCGTATCCAATACGTAGAGTTATTTTTGTGTGTTTTGTGTGTTTATAATGTGATTGAGCTTGGTTAATTTATTAACTAGGCTTTTTTACTTTATAGACATAATTGTTTTACAATCATTTTTTATTGTTTATC
>JAOZSY010000162.1 GCA_029939445.1 Bacteroidales bacterium | reverse complement strand
CTCCAATAAATATTTTGGCAAACCCTCTATTGAAATTATAGATATAATCATAAATTGGATTTAAAACTATTTTTTCATTCTCGTCCTTTAAGCCTACTTTTCCCTCTTCACTTTTAAATTTTGTAAAATTCTGGGAAATAGATACTAAGTTAAAAATAAGGAATGCTACGGTTAATATTGTCTTGGTTTTCATATAGTGATGCTTTTAATTTTTTTTTGAGAATGCAAATATAGATATATTATGTATTAAATGGTTTATATATTTAGACAGAATCAAGCCTATATTAGAGGCATGTAAACAAATAATACTATATTAGTTTTTTTTATAATGATGTAGATTTTATATATTATTATTGACTAAACTAATTGGAACGGTTGGAGTAAGAGGTAGCAATAAAATAGGACTTCTGTTACAATTGATGTTGCTGATAAATTTAAAGAGTTAATATATAGCTAATTATATAAATATAATACTCATAGCTAATAAAAATAGTAGGTAAATAATAATGAGTACTCCATAGGAAAAAAAGAAGATAAGTAATTTATAGAGAGTTCTTTTTATGGATAAGTTATAAAAATTCCGTGTCCATAGAAATGTTAATACTATTATAAATAATAATTCTATTATGATCACCCACGCGCTATCTGCAAAAAAACCTAAAATGATAAATAGTGTGCCATAAAGTAGAATAGAAGTTTGTAATGAGATTACAAAGGTAAGATGCTCAACATAATAACTATTTTTATAAAATAGTAGAAAAAATATAAATGCAATAAAGGGTAATAATATCAACATACCTGTAGATGCATATTTTTTAAAATTATTTTTGAATTTTAGCATCCCTGCATCAGTACTAAATAATTCCATTTTGTTATCTAAATATTGTTCTATTGAATTTAGTTCTAATGTGCTATCTCTTTCTTTTTCAAGTAATACATTGCTTATAAGAGAATCCTCATGAAGTGTAGCAATTGCCTCATTTTGTGTGTCATTACTGTCTAATACTTCTACTGCTCCTACATTAGATACGTCTAAAAATAGAAAGAAGAAGTAAATAAGGTTGATAAATAAAAACAGTCTTACGGGAGGTATATATTTAGTTCTTCTACCTGAGAGAAATTCCTTAGCAAGAAAAGCAGGTTTAAATAATGATAGTTTGAGAGAAATAAATATCTTAGAATTAAGATTGAAATTTGCAGAGATAAATTCAGAAATAAAATCCTTAAATCGAAGTTTTATTTCAATATTTTTTTGACCACAATTAGGGCAAAATTTGGATTCTTGGTCAAATTGAGCTTCACAATTAGTACAGTTTGTAGTATTATCACTCATAGTAATATTTTATTATCTTTTAAAAAAATACTATTTACCTATGCAAAACTTTCCAAATATATTACCAAGTAATTCGTCATTAGATATTTGCCCAGTAATGCTTCCAAGGTGATAAAGGCAAGTTCTAACATCAATAGCTATTAAGTCAGTTGGGATTCCCATTTCAAAAGCATTGTTAATAGCATCAAGGGAATCTTTACTGTTTTGAAGTGCTTCAAGGTGTCTGGCATTTGTTATTATACTTTGATCTTCAATGTTGAATTGCTCTACATAAACATTCAAAGCATTTTCTAATTGCTCAATATTTTTTTCTTTTGCAGAAATAAATACGGTATTGTATTTCGAATTAATAAGTTTAGAATATGATTTATCAATTTTATTTATTACAATAATTAGTTCCTGATCTATATCAATATCTAGTTTTGCAGTTTTTATTTGAGATTCTATATCAGTGTCTGTTTTTATTTCCGAAGCATCGAGCAATAAAAGAACAATATTTGCTAGAGCTATTTTTGCATAAGTTTTTTCAATACCTAATTTCTCAATAACATCTTCTGAATCTCTGATTCCGGCTGTATCAATAAAGCGAAAAAGCACTCCATTTATATTTATTACATCCTCAATCACATCACGAGTAGTACCTTCTATTTCCGATATTATGGCTTTGTCTTCTTGTAAAAGGGTGTTTAGAAGTGTTGATTTTCCTGCATTAGGTTTTCCAATTATTGCCACAGGAATTCCCTTTTTTAATACATTTCCTATTTTGAAGGATTTTATTAATGATCTAACTTCAGTATTTATTTTATTAACCAACTCTTTGAATTTATTTCTATCAGCAAATTCAACTTCTTCTTCAGCAAAGTCTAGTTCTAATTCAATAAGCGAAGCAAAATCCATTAATTGCTGACGCAAATCCATCAATTTATTACTAAACTGACCTTTTAGTTGTCGCATGGCAGTATTATGGGCTGATTTTGATGCTGAAGCAATAATATCTCCAACAGCTTCAGCTTGGGCAAGATCTAATTTTCCATTTAAGAATGCTCGCATGGAAAACTCTCCAGGCTCAGCCATTCTTGCGCCTTTGCTTATTATTAGTTCTAATGTTTTATTAAGAATATATGGCGATGCATGTAGGCTTATCTCTACGCTTGGCTCACCAGTATATGATTTTTTCCCTGAGAATATAGAGATAAGAACCTCGTCAAGTACTTCATTATCAAGAATAATATCACCAAAATGAATAGTGTGACTTTCAGCTTCTGATAATTTTAAACCTTTTTTCTTTGCTTCAAAAAATGAATCCGCTATACGAATAGACTCCGGGCCTGAAATTCTTATAATATTTATTGCTCCTCCATTTCCCGTGGCTGGTGCACATATTGTATCTATATTATTCTCACTCATATTATTTTATAATGAATCTTTTTAGCAATTATTTAAATACTTGCTTTTATTTTATGCGACAGTATATCTATTCCAATTAAGTTTCGTCCTCCTTGCGGAATAATAATGTTTGCATATCTTTTGGTTGGCTCAATAAATTGTAGGTGCATTTTCTTTACAAAATTATCGTAATGATTTAGCGCTTGATCAAGCGAACGCCCTCTTTCCTGCATATCGCGTTTTATTATTCGCATAAGCCTATCATCACCATCTGCATCAACATAAACAATAATATCTAGTCTTTTTCTAAGTTCAGCATTAGTAAGTACAAGAATTCCTTCTACAATAATTACCTTCTTTGGTTTTATAACAGTAGTTTCCTTTGCTCTTCCGCAGGTTATATATGAATAAATAGGAATATCAATTGCTTTGCCTTTTTTTATACTATCCAAGTCTTTGATTAGCAAACTCCATTCTATACTATTTGGATGATCGAAATTAATCTCTTTTTTCTCTTCTTTTGATAAATGCTTATTATCAAAATAGTATGAATCTTGAGAAATAACAGCTACTGAATCCTTTGGTAACCTGTTGATTATCTCATTTACAACGGTTGTTTTTCCAGAACCTGAGCCACCTGCTATACCTATTACTAACATTATTGTTTTGTTTTAAAATTTGATACTGCAAATATATTAAATTAATTAAGGAAAAGGGATAAGGAAAAAAGAACTAAAATGAGGTAAATCTTATTTGACTTTATGTTCCTTAATAGCCTTATGTGGTTTATTAAAAAAGGACAAGGAAAAAGGGATTTTAGAATTTGATATTTAGATTAATGATATTAGATTTAAGATGTGGCTTCCGAATAAACAAATAAATGAATCTCCAAATCAATAATAACTTGACATTTCTTCCAACATTTTTTAATAAATTACAATAGTTATTATAAACCCATTTTACTATCTTCGCAAAATAATCCAAAATATAACAATATGGCAACACATTATATTAGCAGTGAGGAACTTAATTATGTAACCATTGCAAAAATACTTAACGAAAATATGACCTTAGCACTATCAGAGGATGCTAAGGCACGAATTCAGAAATGTAGAACATATCTTGATGATAAAATGAAGACTCAAGAAACTCCTATTTATGGTATAAATACGGGTTTTGGTTCTTTATATAATATCTCTATTGGTAATGATGATTTAAGTGCTCTTCAGGAGAATCTTATGATGTCGCATGCTTGTGGAGTAGGTGAGGAAGTTCCTCAAATTATAGTTAAAATAATGCTTTTACTTAAAGCACAATCATTGTCGTATGGTCACTCTGGTGTGCAGTTAGATACTGTTGATCGTTTGATTTCTATGTTCAATAATAATGTGCTTCCTGTAGTATATCAAGGTGGTAGCCTTGGTGCTTCTGGTGATTTGTCTCCATTGGCACATATGAGCCTTCCTCTTATTGGTATGGGAGAAGTAAATTATAAGGGCAATAAAGTTCAAACTGCAGATATTATGTCTGAGCTAAATTGGAAACCTATCAAAATGCAATCTAAAGAGGGATTGGCATTATTGAATGGTACTCAATTTATGAGTTCTTATGGAACTTATATGATTATGAAAGCCAATAAAATATCAGTTTTAGCAGACCTTATTGGATCGCTTTCACTTGATGCTTTTGATGGTAGAATTGAGCCTTTCCATGATGCTGTACATCAAGTTCGTCATCACAAAGGTCAAATAGCTACTGCTGCTCGTATCCGTAGTTTATTGAAAGATTCTGAACTTATAGTTCAGCATAAAGAACATGTTCAGGATCCATATTCTTTCCGTTGTATGCCACAAGTACATGGTGCTTCAAAGGATTCTTTTACTCATATAGAAGGTGTTTTCGAGAATGAGATTAATGCTGTTACTGATAATCCAACAATTTTTCCTGATGAAGATTTAATTATCTCAGCAGGAAATTTCCACGGACAGCCTTTAGCTTTAGCACTTGATGCTTTGGCTATTGCTTTAGCCGAAATAGGAAATATTTCTGAAAGAAGAACTTATCAACTAATAAAAGGTATTCGTAATTTGCCTTCATTCCTTGTGGCTACACCAGGACTGAATAGTGGATTTATGATTCCTCAATACTCAGCAGCGTCTTTGGTAAGTTTGAATAAACAATATGCGTCTCCTGCTTCAGTAGATTCTATAGAGAGCTCGCAAGGGCAAGAGGATCACGTTAGTATGGGAGCAAATGCTGCTACCAAAACGTATAAAATTCTTAAGAATGTGGAAAGTATTCTAGCCATTGAGCTTATGAATGCAGCTCAAGCATTAGAATTTCGCAGACCAAAAAAATCATCACCAGTTATTGAGGAGTTTGTTGCTCAATATCGTAAAGTGGTTGATTTTGTGGAGGTAGATAAGTTTATGCATCCTGAGATAGCAAAGAGTATAGAGTTTATTCAAAATGTAGAGTTAGATTTACCAGAGGGAAAGTTTGATTTAGATTTTGAGCAGAATACAAAATTGAATTAATTAAGGAAGCTAAAGATATTGGTTCTACAGATTTTGAGAGAGTTTATTATGTAATTGTTTTGAAATAATTAAACTCTATATATGTCCGTGAACAGTAAACAGTGTGTCAGTAAATATTAATTTGAAGGTAATCCGATTGTTACAGATTACTGATTTACTGATAACCGATTACATTTATTTAAAACTCTTTAATAATTATAAAATTATAATACCAACTAAAAATTTAGTATTACTAAATATATAAAGTTATGACATTAGAACAATTCCAAGATGACATTCGCCAGGGTATACCTGATGTATTGCCTCCAAAAGTAGAGCTTGACACAACTGTAAGTCATGCTCCAATAAGAAAAGAGATATTAAATGATGAAGAAAAGAAATTAGCATTACGTAATGCACTTCGTTATTTTGATACTAAACACCATACTGAGCTTGCTCCCGAATTTGCTGAGGAATTAGCAAAGTATGGTCGTATATATATGTATCGCTTGCGTCCTAAATACGAAATTACGGCTCGTAGTATTAACGATTATCCTCATAAATCGAAACAAGCAGCAGCTATTATGTTAATGGTTAGCAATAATCTTGATTATGCAATTGCTCAGCATCCTCATGAGCTAATCACCTATGGTGGAAATGGTGCTGTATTTCAGAACTGGGCACAATATCGCCTTACAATGCAGTATTTGTCAGAAATGACTGACGAACAAACTCTTGCTATGTATTCTGGTCATCCTATGGGATTATTTCCTTCGCATAAAGATGCTCCACGTGTTGTTGTTACCAATGGTATGACTATCCCTAATTATT
>JAOZSY010000404.1 GCA_029939445.1 Bacteroidales bacterium | reverse complement strand
AAGCAAACAGTTGCAAATTACATAAAACAGTTACTTTCGTATGAGGAATATTCATTTTCCTTAAATGAATTGATAGAGAATATCAATAAAACAGAGATTGCCATAAAAAGAGAACTCTCTCGGCTAATTTCTAAAAAAGAGATTGTAAACCTTCGAAAAGGCTTTTATCTTATTATAACTCCAAGATATTCATCAGCCCAAAAGTTACCAGTTCAGCTCTATAGCGAAAAACTTTTCAAATATTTAGGAAGGAACTATTATATAGCTCTTTTTTCTGCTGCAAAATTTCATGGTGCTAGTCATCAACAGATTCAAAGAGATTACATAATAACTGAGAATCCTAAGTATAACGACATTTCAAAAAATATAATTGATATTCGATTTTTCACAACAAGCAAATTAACTGGTAAAAACATTCAATTAAAAAAATCTGATGCAGGAATATACAAGATTTCAAGTCCAGCATTAACAATTATTGATTTAATTCATCATCAAACAAAACTAGGTGGTATTAACAGAATACTTTCGGTTATTGAAGAACTGTCAGAAGAGTTAAAAGAATCGGATTTAATTGAACTCTTAAACTGGTATCCGTATAAAAGCACTTTACAAAGGTTTGGTTTTTTGTTAGAAGAGCTTAAAATTAATGAAGAATTTCAGGAATTAATATTCAAGCAATTAAAAGAAATACGCTTCTTTCCTGTTTTACTTAGCCCAAAGTCAAATACAAAGCCTGGAGCTGTTAATAATAGATGGAAAGTGGATATTAATGTAAAATTAGAAGATGATTTATGATTCCAAGACCAGATATAGCAAAATGGCAACAATATGCTCCATGGAGAGAGTTTGCACAGGTTGAGCAGGATTTAATTATTTCCAGAACTTTGGTGGAAATTTTCTCTGATGGTTTTTTAAGAGAAAATCTCGCCTTTAGAGGTGGGACGGCTTTGCACAAATTATATCTAAATCCTGCTCCCCGATATTCAGAGGATATTGACTTAGTTCAAATTAAAGCTGGACCTATTAAACCTATAATGGAACGACTCAAAGAAGTTATTACCTTTTTTGAAGAACCAAGAAAAACACAAGTAAAAGGTCACGGTGCTAAAGCATTATATCGTTTTACATCTGAATACGAAGAAATACGATTACGGTTAAAATTAGAGATTAACTGCAAAGAGCATTTTAATGTATTGGACTGGGTGGATTTTCCTTTTGAAGTTGAAACTGAATGGTTTTCAGGGAAAACAGCAATAAGAACATATAGCATTAATGAACTATTGGGAACAAAACTGAGAGCACTTTACCAAAGAAGTAAAGGACGAGATTTGTTTGATTTGAACTATGCCCGACTACATATGGAATTGAACTTTGATGAAATAATACAGTGCTTTAAAGAATATACAACTTTTGCGACAGGAAATAGACCGCCAAGTAAAAAAGAGTTTCTATTAAACATCGAAGAGAAAGAAAATGATATAGCTTTTACAGGGGATATGGAAGCTTTATTAAGGCCTGGTATATCATATAATCAGAAAGAAGCTTTTGATTGGTTAAAAACAGAATTAATTGAAAGGATATAATTGAACAATCTAATATCAATAATAAGATCCATTAAAAACAACACGAGAAAAGATGAAGGAGTTGATGGTGATACATAGCTCTTGCACCTTCACCCACTGAGGCACCAGCTATTAGCGCCATAAGAAGTGTGTTTATGAAAATATAGCCTATTTAACAGAGCGCTTTTGAACTTGCAAGAGCAACAAGAATACATACAAATAAAAAATGTTCCTGCACTGTTTGTACGCTCGATATAACAAAAAGTCCGTAATAACGGACC
>JAOZSY010000024.1 GCA_029939445.1 Bacteroidales bacterium | reverse complement strand
ACGGATTCGAACCGCCGACCGGCTGATTACAAATCAGCTGCTCTGGCCATCTGAGCTACATCGGCTTCTCAAGTATTACAACACCTAAAAGAACTTATTGTAGGCCTTGTTGTAAAGGACTGCAAATGTACACAAGTTTTTCTAAGCACCAAACATTTTATTAAAAAAACCACAAATAATAACACAACAATTTTCACAACATTGAGTCACAATACTTTAAACTAGTTTTTCAACCTCTCTTTATGTCTAATTAGCTGTTTACGGAGGGCTTCCACTGCTAAATCAGTAGATTCTTCAAAAGATCTAGACACCTTTTTGGCATAAATATCAGCGCCAGGTACATCCAAACGTATTTCTGTAATCTTGTTTTCACGCGACTTTTCCTTATCTACTTTTAAACTAATTTCACTAGATGTTATACTGTCAAATAGTTTAAATAATTTCTCAACTTTAGACGTAATAAAATCATCTAATTTTTGGTCAGTTTTGAAATGCAAAGAATTAATTTTTATATTCATATATATTAAGTTTAGAATTCTAATAATACTAAATGATTTACTAATTCATTCATCATTACTAAAACATTTGTTAATATTACCCTAAAAATATGTAAACCAAAATGTTTCTATTAATTCAAACATTATACTATTAATCATAGTATTAGATTAATTTAAATTAAGATTTCTCCAAAATTAAGCTTTTGGATGAGCTTGTTTATACACATTCTTAAGTTTTTCAATAGAGTTGTGCGTATATATTTGTGTCGCTGATAAGCTAGCATGCCCCAATATTTCTTTAATTGCATTGAGGTCTGCCCCTTTATTTAAAAGGTGTGTAGCGAATGTATGACGTAATACATGCGGACTCTTTTTACTGTTTGTTGTGACGAGACTAAGATAATAATTTACCTGACGATACACAAGTTTTTTATATACTTTATTCCCATTTTTAGTTAAAAATAGAAATTCACTCATTTTCGCATTACTTATGGTCTCTTTCTTCAAAGTTATATACAATTTAATTTGCTGAGCTACAGTATTCGAAATAGGTATAATCCTCTCTTTATTTCGCTTTCCCAGGACTTTTATTTGGAGCTTATCAGTATCTACATCTATCTCTTTCAAATTAACTAACTCCTCTACCCTAATCCCTGTACCGTAAAAAAGATCTAAAATAGTTTTTGAAAAAACACCCATATAATCTTCAGAAAACTTAAGCTCCTCAAATAGAAATTCCATTTTATCTTCTTCAACAAAAACAGGAAGTTTTTTTTCGGTCTTTAGTACATTAACCTTTGTAGCAGGGTTGACATCTATATTCTGACAAATAAGATGATACTTATAGAAAGACTTAAGGCTTGAGATCTTTCTATTTATACTTCTGTTAGATATTTTTTGTGAATTAAGAGATACTATCCATGCTCTAATATTAGCAAAATCACTATCTACTATATTAATACTATAATTTTCATTCAAAAATAATTGGAATTGTTCAATATCTACGCAGTAAGCACTAACTGTATGCACTGAATATCTTCGTTCAAGTTGTATATAATCAATAAAATCCTGAATTTCTTTATTCACTGCTTCTATATTAGAATAATTAAGGTGTAATTATTGGGCATAAAAAAAGCTTTTTCCGTAATCACATCAACAAAGATAGCAATTATTATCGGAAAAAGCCCTCGAAAATTACGTTTAATCTTACCTAAGATTATATTTCTTGGTTTTGTCGTAATTGTTGAACGTATATTGCTTTCAACATTTTCTCACGATTCACCACTGAAGGTTTTTTATAAACTTTACGAGCACGTAATTCTTTTACAGTTCCTGTTCTTTCGAACTTTCTCTTTAACTTCTTTAAGGCTCTGTCAATATTTTCGCCTTCTTTGATAGGTACGATAATCATAATAATACGATCCTTTCTTATAAATGAAAAAAAAATTTATGAACTATGAAACAGATCATAATTCGGGCGGCAAAGGTAATGTTTTTTATTAAATGAATTAGGATAAAATATCGAAAATATTTTCAATTCACAATCTCTTACAAAAGAAATACTACCCTTTCTAACCTTTATTCGGGATCGTAAGTACAAGGATTTCTAATTGTTCGATATACTCTTGTGTTAATGTTCTCTTTTTTAGCAAACTATCAGAATAGCACTTTCTCATTGAAATAAGCAAAGCAACCTTATTTTTGTTAACTACTTTTGATGTTTCTAAAATTAGATTTTTCATCAAGGATGTATCTATATATTCTTTTTCATCATCCATTATTTCTACTCCATACTTTGATAAGTAATTTATTGATTGCTCTTTATACTTATCAAGCACTTTGCTATTATCTTTATCCGAAATTGCTCTAAGAACAAGTTTTGACTTATAACTTTTTGCTAAAATCAGTGTGATTGGAAGCTTCTGTCGCGTATCTATACTTTCATCAATTGCAATATAAATACTATCTATTTCCTTGTTAAAAGTGTAATTTACAGGAAACAATAACAACGGACATCCAACTTCAGATTGAATATGCATTTGATAATCTCCTTTAATTAAACTTCTGAATCCCTTATTAATAATGCGCCCCATTAATAATAGATTTATTTGCAATTCGCTTACTATTTTAATAACAGAAGAGAAATTATCTCCTTTAGCAATTCTAAATTCAAAATTTATATATGGCAATTGAGGCACATAATCATCAATTATTGAGTCAACCTTCGCCTTCAATTGATCAATATAATTATTACTAGATGGAATATTCACTATTGATCTATACTCCTTATTATCAATCCAAATAATGGTAACAAAGGATTTATGCTTTATTGCCAAATCAACCGCAAAGCTTAATACTTGTTTGGAACTAGGCGAAAAATCAAAGACAACAGCTATTTCATTCATAATAATTAAAGCTAAAAAAAGCTACTCATTTCCTTCAACACTTTGCTTACTCTTTTGTTTTTCAATATCGTAAGGAATGTTTACTTTATCTTTTACAACAAAGGCCTGAGGATAGTCTTTTGTAATTGCTTGCAAATAATGTACAGCTTCTAGCTCTGTTCTAAAATCGCCAATTCTAAGTTTGAAATATGGAGAATTATAAACAATATACACTTCTACATTATCATATTTCATAAGTATTTTAGCTTTTTCCATATTTACATCATCACGAGAATTAGCCCCAGTTAGTGACATTATTTGCAATCTATACCCAAATTGATATGGGCGTGCTTCATTAACCTTTATTTTTTTTTCTAGTAATGACTGTATATTCTCCTCCTGAAAAATGGCTATTGCACCAAGAGTATCATTTGGTGCAATTGCTACAGTATAAATAAAATTTGAATCAATTTTCTCCTGAGAAAAACTCGAATTAACGATAAAGACTAAGAGTACTACTATATATAATGTACGAATCATAAATTTCTTTTTTTTGAGAGGACAAATTTACTAAAAACTTTGATTAATTAATACTCCAAAATATTTTATCCTAAAAATAATTCATTAAAAAAGATATATACTATTTCTAAAAAAGGAATAATATATATCTTATTTTACAAAAACTATACAGTTATACAAAAGATTATAATCCTGGCCTGCTTTTTATTAATTCTCTATTTGCAATACTTAGAATAGGAATTGGCGATTGATTAACAAATTGTTTTCCTTGAGAGCGAAGACTCCACATTGAACCACCAAGTTCGGCATCAATCATTACTGAAATAAGTCCTGCATCTACTTTTTTAGCATAGTTTAGAATCGTGCGAGCGCCATCTTCTGTCTTAATATAATGCACAACTACATTCTTAACACCATTTTTAATACAATATGTTTCAGCCTGTTCAGTATAACTATTAATTAATCTTTTAATATTATCAACATTATTAAAATACAATCCTAGAAGATGAATTTCAGCATCAAAAAGTCGTGCTAATTTCACTGATAGAGGAAGCTTTTGGCGAGTATCTAATGTACTATCAATAGGAATAACTATTACTTTTAGAGCACGATTCACTCCTCTATTGTGGCGAACAGTTATTACTGGGCAAGTTGCCTCTGCAATAATTTTATTTGCAACAGAACCTAATAAATATTTTCTAAATCCATGTGCACCATGCGAACCCTCAAAAATTAAGTTAATTTCTAATTTTTTGGCTGATTTCACAACAGTATTAACAGTATCTCCTTTCTCAAGACGCACCTCAACATTATTTCTAATCGCCACATTACTAATTGAAGCAATTAAATTATCAAATTTTTCATTTACTGCAGCATGTACATCAACCCCTTTTTCCAGTTTTAAATTTTTAACTGAATTAGAGTTTTCTACCCACATCAGTATTAGTTTAGCATTAAACTTTTCAGCTACACTTAAAGCATGATCAAAAGTATTTTTTGACGACTCAGAGAAATCAATTGCTACTAAAAATTTTTCCATAATAATGATTTATATTAGTATACTATATATATATAGTTTGGTTTACTATTTCATTTTATAATCATATATATTCTTTGAACGAATAGAGAGCACAGGTATAGGGCTATGATTAACCATTTGCTGCGCATAAGGCCCTAAAAATAAATTCATAGGAGAAGACTCTTGATCTGTCATTATTGATATTAAATCAATATCGTTCTCTTTAGCATATTTGATTGTAGAATTTGTAATGTTTTCTGCATCAAAACTATCTACAGAATATTTAATATCATTATCTTCACAATACTTAGCTGCCTGTTTTACATAACCTTCTACAAGCGAAATAATTGTATCTACTTTTGATGAAAAAACTGATAATATTACCAACTCAGCATCAAAATGACGTGCTAAATAACTGGTAAATAAGATTTTTTGTCTAGTTTCTCTTGTACTATCAATTGGTAATAATATTTTCTTTATAACTCTATCGTTTCCATCAAAAGCACGCAGCGTAAGTACTGGGCATGCAGCATGTGCAACAATCTTATAAGCATTACTGCCCATCCAAAACTCATCAAAACCTGAAGCACCATGTGTTCCTGCAATTATTAAATCAGCATCATGGTATTTAGCTTGATTAGTAATCTCAGTAAAAACTTTACCATAGCGCATTTTATATAAGAATTTACCACCTGTAAATCTTTCTGAATATTCTTCGATTAGACTTTCAAAACGTTTTTTTACTTCCAAACGAGGGTCAGAGGCATTAGAATATACTGTACTAGCTTGCTTACTTTTATCTACCCAAACCATCATTATATTAGCCTGTATAGCATTAGCAACCATAACAGCAAAGTTCAGCGCGTTTATAGCTCCTTCCGAAAAATCCATTGCTACTATTATTATTCGTTTCATATATATATATTTTAATGGTCATACCTGTTTTACCAACAACTAAGTAGATTACACAAAAAAATCATTCTATGCCTATTTAAACTGCGTAGCCCGATAGATGAATTAAACAATTATTTTTATCATATTAATTTCGTATGTATAATTCTATAATATCTCAGTTATTTCACAATTTTTAAATAAAATAAGTTAGTTTAACAAAATGAAAAGTTAGTTATTCATATTTTTTATATTCACAATATTACTATACATTAAGATGAAATTTTAATTCAATTAATTCTATTTATAAATACAGAGTAAAAGTAGGGTTTTTTTTTCTTATTTACTAGTTTTTAACTGTTTTTTTTATTCTAAAGATAAATGCAGTAGGATAATCTATTTATATAAAAGAAATTCTCAGAAATATTTTCAATAAATAATCTCCCGTACTAACTTTAGTATCATTATATTATACAAGTTTCAATTAGTAATAACATAAGTCTCATCTGCTTTTATAAAGTTTAAAAAGTTTAGGCGTACCTTTTACTATATTTTTTTTAAAAAAGGGTCTATTATTGTTGTTTTTTACTATAAACCAATCATTTTTATATTCTAACAAAAGCTACAATAGCAGCAAACTCACTGAATTTAAAGGAATTCGCATTATAATTATTACCAAATAATTTATTTCAAATTAAAACAAAAAGCTTGTATTAATGAAATAATTGATTACTTTTGCAGCCCCAAAATTATTTAAGATATGGATAAGTTGATTGAATATCAGATACCACATAAGGGACTGAGTATTGGGCAACATGATTACAACTTTCATGTAGATGATAAGTTCTTTGTAGATAAGCAAGTAGATACCATTAATGGTGGTAATTTAGAAGTACATTTTGTACTAGACAAACAAAGCAGGCTAATGCAAGCTGATATTAGTATTATTGGCACAATAGCACTAATATGCGATAGATGTTTAGATAACTTTGATTATGAGATTAATATAAACCATAATCAAATTTTTAAATTTGGTATAAGTTCAGACATTCATAATGAAGACATTATATATCTTGAAGAAGCTAATCACTTTATAGATGCTAGTGAATTAATTATGGAGAACATACTTTTACAAATTCCTATTAAAAAAGTTCATCCTGATGATGAGGATGGTAATAGTACTTGCAAAACAGAACAATTAAACCTAATTGATGATTATGCTAAAAGAGAGCAAACAGATTCAAGATGGGACGTATTAAAGAATATAAAATTTGACGATTAATAATATATAAATAGAATAGTTATGGCACATCCTAAGCGAAAAATATCAAAAACACGTCGTGATAAACGAAGAACTCACTATAAAGCAGTTGCACCAACATATGTAACTTGCCCAAACTGTGGAGCAACAGTATTATACCACAGAGTTTGTAATGAGTGTGGTACTTATAGAGGTCAGGTAGCAATTGAGAAAGAAGCTGCAGTTTAGTTTTAATTCTTGATTATATATCTTGATAAAGATACTTAGTTAATTATCTGTTGATAATTTGATAAAAAAGCAAAGTTTGTTTTATTAAAAACAATAACTTTGCTTTTTTTATATCCATAAGTTTCGTAAGATTGCAAATTGGTATAAAGAGTCAATAAATAGACAACGATATTATTATATAAAAATACTATAAGATGATAAAAACTACAGCCGCAATTACTGGAATTGGATCATATGTGCCAGAATACATACTAACCAATCATGAATTAGCTGAAACTTTAGACACTTCTGACGAGTGGATAATGACAAGAATTGGCATTAAAGAGCGCCGTATTCTTAAAGAAGAAAACGAAGGCACTTCATTTATGGGAGTTAGAGCAGTTAACAACCTTCTAGAAAAAACAAATACTAGACCTGAAGAGATTGATTTAGTAATTTGTGCAACAGTAACACCTGACCATGTTTTTCCTGCTACAGCTAATATTATTGCTGATAAAGCTGGTATTAAAAACGCATTTCATTTTGACTTAAATGCAGGGTGTTCTGGGTTTTTATATGCTTTAGCAACTGGTGCAAGATACGTAGAGAGTGGAATGTATAAGAAAGTAATAATAATAGGCGCGGACAAAATGTCCTCAATTGTTGATTATACAGACCGTTCGGTTGCTCCCATTTTTGGTGATGGTGCAGGTGCTGTAATGTTAGAGCCAAATAATGAAGGCTTGGGCGTTATTGATATGCTTCTAGAGAGCGATGGTGTAGGTCGTCAATTCTTACATCAAAAAGCTGGGGGCTCTGTATTACCTCCTTCACATAAAACTATTGATGATAAATTACATTATATTTTTCAAGATGGACAACCTGTATTTAAATGGGCAGTATCTAAAATGGCAGATGTATCTGTAGAACTCATGAAGAAACATAATCTTACATCTGATGATATAACTTATTTAGTACCTCATCAAGCTAATATGCGTATTATTTCGGCTACAGCTAAGCGCATGGGGTTAGATCCAAAGAAAGTAATGATTAATATAGAGAAATATGGTAATACAACAGCTGGAACTCTTCCTTTATGTATTGCTGATTATGAGAGCAAGCTCAAGAAAGGTGATAATCTAATCTTATCAACTTTTGGAGCTGGGTTTACGTGGGGTTCTATATATCTAAAATGGGCTTATTAATATAACGAAATCTTATTAAACATAAAAAAGGCTAGTAAAATAATTATTTTACTAGCCTTTTTTTACGAATATTTTAATTAAAAAATGCGTACTAAAGTTCGCATTTTTTAATTCTTCTTAAAGCATTCTATTGAAATAAATTCATTGTTGGCTCATAAAAATCCCAATCAATAAATTCTTTATTAGCTTTCATTTTCTCAGCATTAAATACCTCTGCCCAATTTTTGTGGTTTCGAGCATCGTCTTTATTCTCAACAACTACTTTCATCAACTTAACAATATTATCTCTTTCTTCATCTGATTGACCATTAATATCAGTAACTAATAACGAACGTACAGAGTATGTTGGAACATTTTCAACTATCCACTTAGGATAATCAGATTGCTTAATCATTGTTGTATCGTATGTAGCATCTAATTCTTCTTTACCTTTAGAAGGATTTAATGGTAATAGAGTAATTCTATCACGCATTTGCTTTGACATACCAGTAAAGTTAGAAACTGGCGCAGCTCCTACATAAAAGAATGCATCTATTCTTTCACTTAACAAAGCTTTTAATGCTTTATCATAAGGGATTTCAACATTATCCCACTTCATTCCTGTAATTTCTTTAATATACTTAGCAGTAATATTAGTTCCTTGTAGAGATGATCCTATAGCAACTTTCTTACCTTTTAAATCATCATAAGATTCGATTGTGTTTTTACCTGCATCCTTTAATACTACAATATGAATCTGCTCATTTCCCATTGGCATAATAACTCTTACATTCTCTGTTTTTTTATAAGTACGTGTTAAATCTTTCATAGATTCATACAACAGTACATCATACTGTAGAAACGCAAGGTCAGTATTACTCTTTATTATTCTCAAAAAGTTATAATAACTACCTTCAGAATCTCTTACTTCTAAGAACTCTAAAGTATCACCTGTTGAAACTTTTTTAGCAACCATAGAAGTATCACCTTCTTCATCAACCACAGGTTTGCCGTTTATCATTTCCACTACCATTTCACCATCTTCGTACGAAGGTGTAGCCAATGTAGGACGAGCCATTCTTTGCATGTCCTTAGCCATATCATAGTTAG
The DNA here is from genome assembly GCA_029939445.1 of Bacteroidales bacterium. Taxonomy (GTDB): domain Bacteria; phylum Bacteroidota; class Bacteroidia; order Bacteroidales; family UBA1556; genus UBA6267. The sequence goes on along the minus strand of JAOZSY010000024.1, from coordinate 11,095 downwards.
TACCTCCTTCAAAACCAGAAACAATTAACAATTCAGGCTCTACATACTCTTGTGCAAACGAAGACGCTGCCATAGCTGTCATAAGCACTATAAGGGACAAAGTAATTTTTAATCTTTTAATCATGTTAAATATTTTAGTATTATTATAATTGTTGTATTAAAAAGCAAATATATAATAAAATACGTTAATTTGCACAAATATATTTCCCTTCTTTAACTCCGAAAAGCTTCTCAACACGTTTTTTACTTTTACCTGCTACCATAATTATTAAATAATCATTAAGCTCAATAACAGTTTCAGAGCGAGCGTTTACATGCAACTTTAAGTTACCTCCATTGTTATCATGCTTACTTATACCTAATAAAACAATATTATATTTCAGTTTCAGTTTCACAAAAACATCATCATAATTTTTATTTAAGAATGGATTTCCTTTAATGACCAGATATTGTTGATTATCAAAATCATCATCATGTTCTGCGGCACCTAAAAGGTCTATATTTAGATCAGCAACATCTGGTTCAAACACGTAGCTAGCTACCAATTTAGAAGCTATTTCATTACGTGCTACTATATACTTAACTCCAGCTGTAACAAAAGTATCTCTTAATTTATGATTCTTTATTGCAACTACAACATTAGGTTTAGGATATTTTTTCTTAAAATTAATAACATACAGAAGTGCTTCGGTATCGTCTTCAAAACCAAGAAAAACTTCGGAAGCTTTGTCGGGGTTAGTTTTAGAAATTGAATCCAAATTATCATAATCTGCATAAAGTACAAAAACACTTTTTTTATCATAAAGATTATGTATTAAATCTATATTATCCTTTTTCCGTGTGACAATTGCGACTTTTCGTGAAGCGTGGACCACTTCATCCACAACCATATGACTAAAATCATTCCATCCAATACAAACGATATGATTTTCGAACTTTGTTCCTTTGTAACCTAACTTATTTTCTTCAATCATGGTAGAAATATTTGACGACATACTACTTATTAAAATACCTAAAACTATCAAACTAGAAAAAATGAAAAAATAACCAATACCTTTACCCACAACAGAAACAGGCACTATATCGCCATATCCTACAGAAGTAATGGTAACAACCATATACCAAACTGCATCAGAGAAAGAGTGAATATAAGATCCAACACTATCTTTTTCTACAAAAACGAGAACTAAATCTAATATTAAAAATAAAGATAAAGTTGTAACACCCCAAATAATGTATTTCTTTATTCTATCGTCCACTGTGAATATTTAGTATTTTAAAACGGTAAATATAATGAATTTTATTTTTTTTACAATAAAATATTTATTTATTTAAAATTAATTGTATATTTGACACACTAAATAATACATAAATCACTAAATCAATTATATAATGTCTAATAAACTAAATTACAAATCAGGACTACTTTATTTATACTGGTTAATGTCTGGAGCTGATGGAAAAAAGAACTTTGATCCGAAAGACCCTGAATGGCGCACTATGAAATTAATGCGCGAAACAGAAAAAATTTCTGATGATGATTTTAATAGTTTTATCAACTCCGACTTAGGATCTTCGGATGACCAATTAAGAGTAGTTATTAAAATATTAGATAAATCTTCCTATAAAGAGAAAGTACGAGCTCTTGCTTGGATGGATCTAGTAATGATTGCTGATGGAGATATTCATAATAAAGAATACGAACTATATATTAGTGTTTTAAAAAAATTCAACATTAATGATGAAGATGTTAAAAAGGATAAGATTAACTTACCTAAAATTTAATATACTATAACTATTTCTATACTTGTTATTTATGAACTTTGCTTTATCTATATTTAATATTATTAACATATATTAAGTATAAATAAAATATCATTTTTTCAATTTAATAATTAAATACTATATCTTTGTAGCATTACAAAAATTATAAACAATTTACTTAAAACAATAACATGAAAAAAACATTACTATTAATTGCATTTATTGCTTCAACAACATTTATGTTTGGTCAAGCACAGCGTCAACTTAATTTTGGTATTATTGGTGCTAGTTTTGATATACCAGTAGCTTCAGCTATTGCTATTGCTCCATTTGCCGGAACGGATCTTAATTTAGACTACTTAAATTTAGGTGTTAAAGCTAACTTTTATTTTGACGAATTAATCGGTTTACCTGCTGCATGGGATTTATATGCAGGAGCAAATGCTGGATTTGCAATGTGGATTGGTAAAGATAATGGTACAAGTGGAGTTGATATAGGACTACAAGTTGGTGGTCGTTGGTTTTGGAATGAGAAATGGGGTATATATCTTGAGTTTGGTGGTGGACACCATTCTAAAGGAACTGCAGGACTTGGTCTTACAATGAAAATGTAAAACTACAAAATATATAAAAAGGCAAGAATCTAAGATTCTTGCCTTTTTTTTTGCTCTTAATTTCACGAATCTATTCTTTTACAACATTCTTATAATCTGCATAGTAAGAAAATATTTTTCTTACATAATAATACGGTTCATTCCCTCTACAATAACCATATTTAACTACTGGATCATTATAATATTTAGGGTTTTGTTTATGCTTAATATATATATCAACGCCATCAGTCCAAATAGTATTATCAACACCAAATTTTTCAGCCAATCTTCGAGCATCAAGTACATGCCCCAATCCTGCATTATATGATGCCAAAGCAAACTTAATTTGATTCTCTTCATTTATTGTACTATCAGCAGCAAATTTCTTTTGCAGGTAAGCCAAATATTCCGACCCAGCCCTAATACTCTCCTTAGGGTCAGTAGGATTACTTAAATTAAATTTCTCAGCTGTAGCCGGCATCATCTGCATTAAGCCCAAAGCTCCTACCCAACTACCAGCCTGAGGGTTGAAACGACTTTCTTGAAATACTACTGCAGTTAATAAACGCCAGTCCCAGTTTATTTTTTCAGCATACATTTTTATATAATCATCATATGGCGATAATTTACCTCCCCTATGCGGTGTATAATCCTTTCTAGTAAGTTTATTATGCACCTTAGTACGAAAGTATTTATTCCTAATAACAGCAAACTTTGTCGTTTTACTGAAAGGAATAAGCCATTGGTTAACAACATTCAATAAAGAATCTGAACCTTTTAATAAAGCCCAGGATAACTTTTGATCGATACTTAAACCTAAAGTATAATCAATTCCAAAAACAAATGAGCTATTAGCTTTAGCTATTCTCTCGTCGCAAACAGTATAATCTATCTCCCCATCAGCAACCATTTGAATAAGCTCTTCCATGGTGTTTATTGAATCAACTATTATATTTATATTAGTTGCACTGGCATTTTCAAGATATTCTAAATGCTGCTTAAAAACAGTACCTTTCTGAACATAAACATCCTTACCATCTAAGTCAATAAAACGATCAATAAACTCTGTTTTATCACTTTTTTTACGACCATACCTATAGCGCTGTACTAGTACTTGTTTATTATAACCAACAGGCATAGAAAAAAGAAAATCTTTACTCCTATCTCTTGTTTGAGTTACATCAAAGGCTGCAATATCAGCTTCCCCATTTTTCATTTTATTCAATGCTGTAGGCACATCATAAACCAAAATCAATTCTACTTCCAAACCTTTTTCCTTGGCAAATATATTCATCAAATCATAATGAAAACCCATAGGCTGCCCTTTATATACAAAATAGCCTGTAGAGTTATTGTGAGTTAAAACCCTTATTTTACCATTATTTACAACTGTAGAATAACTTGTATCGGTAATTTCAATCTCGTTTTCATTAATCTCAATAGCACTATCTTCAATAGAAGTATTGCACGAGAACAAAAAAGTAGAGAGTAAAATAAATAGTAATATCTGTAATTTAAATATAGATTTGCTCATATAATGCGAAGATACGAAAAAATACACTTTAATTTAAAATGACAGTTTTTATTACTACATTTTATAAATCAGTTTGTAACAGTTAATAGCCGATTCTAAACCCTGACAGAAATCACAAACGTATTAATCAATAAATTTTAGTAATATTGCATAATACAATCACAATCTAAAAAATACGTTATGTTTAAAAAGGTTATAATAATAATTCTAGTAGTAGTTTTAGGAGCTTTCGCATATTTGGCAAAATATCTTATAGATAGGTCTACCATATTTACTGGCTTTGCAGCAAAAAATATTGCATCAGGAATTTTTATTGCTGATAGAACGCAAGAAAGCATTGAATCATTAGACATTAATTTCTTTCCTGTTAATCTATCTAATAATGTAGTAGATATGGAGAATAAAACTGTAACTAGTGATTTTTTTGGTTTTGGTCAACAGGTAGCTGTTTATCGTGATGGATTAGGCTGTACACTATTGGCTGATTTTGATTTAGATGAAGTGAAGAATCAGTCGGCAAAATCGGCATATATAAATCTTGACACAAAGAATGAGTATTGGCCTAAAGGATCAAAAAATAGAAATATTACAATAAATAATGTAAACGAAGAAAAACTAAATAAAGCAATAGATGCAGCAATGGCACAAGGTAATACTCGTGCTATACTAATTGCCTACGACACATTAATAAAGTGGGAAAAATATGGTGCCGGATTTAACGAAAATACACCAATATTAGGTTGGTCGATGAGTAAAAGCATAACTAGCTCATTGGTTGGAATGCTTGTAAAAGACAACAAACTTGAATTAGATGCCTCTGCTCCTATTGACGAGTGGAAAAATGATGAAAGAAATAATATTACTCTAAAAAATCTACTTCAAATGAACTCTGGCTTAAAGTGGGTAGAAGATTATGGCGACATTTCTGAAGCTACTATAATGCTTTATGACAAAGGCGATATTGGTAAATACGCTATTTCTGTTCCCGCAGAAAAGAAACCTGGTGAAGAATGGTACTACTCATCAGGAACTACAAATATTATACAAGAAATAATAAAACGACAATTTGACAATAAGCAAAACTATTGGGATTGGGTATACAAAGATTTTTTTAAGCGAATAGGCATGAATAATACAATTATGGAAACCGATGCTGCAGGAACTTTCATAGGATCATCATACACCTACGCACCAGCACAAGACTGGGCTCGATATGGATTACTATATTTACAGAATGGAATTTGGTTTGGAGACACTATTATCACACCAGAATGGGTAAACTTCACTAAAGAAATAGCTCCTAATTCAGAAGGAGAATATGGTGCCCAATTTTGGCTTAACCAAGGTGGCCATGAATTACCAGATGGTCCAAAAGACACATACTTTGCAGACGGCTACCAAGGTCAGAGAGTATATATTATTCCTTCCAAAAAATTAGTAATTGTACGCTTTGGAATATCAAAGAAAGGCGAGTTTGACTATAATAAGTTTGTAAGTGAAATAGTTGATTCTTTCGAATAATATATAACCTAATAACATTGATATTAAGCTAACGGTCAATAATAAAGTCTCCTAAAAGACATAATAGGCTGAATCCATAATACTTATAGTATATTTATAAGTATTATTAGCACTTCTATATACTTTTTTCAAATAGCTAGCAATTGAACATTATCAACTCTCTTCTGTTATTTTAATAACAATAAGTTATCAAGACTGTAATACCTTGATTTATCTTTGTTATTCAAATAACAGTAGTTAATTTTGTATCAAATAATAAATCAATAATATGAATAAGTCCGAAGAAATATTTAAGAAATATAATCATCCATGTGCTGATGATCTAATACCTATTCTTCAAGATATACAGAAAGAAAATGGTTTTCTTTCTGAGGTTTCAGTTAAGGAAGTCTCTAAATTTCTAAAATTACCATCATCACGAATTTATGGTGTAGCAACATTTTATAATCAATTTAGATTTACACCTGTTGGCAAATACCATATAAGTGTATGTAGAGGAACGGCATGTCATGTTTTAGGGTCAGCAACGGTACTACAAGAAATAGAACATACTTTAAAAATAAAAGCAGGAAACACTTCTAGAGATGGGCTTTTCAGTATAGAAGTAGTTGCATGTATTGGAGCTTGTGGTTTAGCCCCTGTAATAAGCATAAACGGAGAGTTTTATGCACAAGTAACTTCTGAATCTATAAAAACAATCATTGATGAATACAGAACAAAAGAAAGTTAATATGGAAACTACAAATAAAGTATTAATGGATTGGTATAATCATAAACCTATCCAAACAGAGTCGACAATAATAAGCTCACTAAAAAGAGATCTTATAGACAAACCTGTTATATATATTGGCACAGGAACTTGTGGACTTGGAGCTGGTGCTGCAAAAACAGAAACTCAGATAAGAGCCTATTTACAAAAGAATAATATCGATGCTGAAATAGTGAATGTTGGATGTATTGGGATATGCGCTTATGAACCGATGGTGGACATACAATTACCCGGTTATAACAGATTGTCTTTTAAGAAAGTTACTACACAAAAGGTAGATAATATACTTGATAAAACATTTACATTAGAGCCACCAAAAGAGGACATTCTTTTTCAACTTGATAGTAAAAGCAAGGCTTGGGAAGGCATTCAATTTATAAATGAGCACCCTTATTTCAAACCACAACAAAGAGTAGTTCTTAAGAACTGTGGATTAATAAACCCTGAAAGTATTGAAGAATACATCGCCAGAGGAGGATATAGAGCATTGCGAAAAAGCATAACAAAATTTAAACCATTAGAGCTTTGCGACACTGTAGAATTAAGTGGATTGCGAGGCCGTGGTGGCGGCGGATTTCCTACAGGAAAGAAATGGAAATTCGCCAATGCAGCTCCTTCGGATCAAAAGTATTTGATTTGTAATGCTGACGAAGGTGACCCCGGAGCATTTATGGATAGAGCTGTAATTGAAGGAGATCCACATCGACTAATCGAAGGTATGGCAATAGCAGCCTATGCAATAGGTGCTTCAAAGGCAATTGTATATATTAGAGCCGAATACCCTCTTGCTATTCACCGATTGAATATAGCCATAGAAGATGCAAAACTATATGGATTTATAGGAAATAATATATTAGGAACAGACTTTTCTTTGGAGTTTAAGATTAAGAAAGGAGCTGGCGCCTTTGTTTGTGGCGAAGAAACTGCAATGATAGGAAGCATAGAAGGGCGAAGAGGAATGCCCCGACCACGTCCGCCATTCCCAGCAGCAAGTGGATTGCATGGAAAACCAACTATTATAAATAATGTAGAGACTCTATCTAATATCCCAGAAATAATATTAAAGGGAAAAGAATGGTATAGTTCTATAGGAACTGACAAAAGTAAAGGCACAAAAGTATTTGCACTTTCAGGAAAGATAACACTTACAGGACTTGTTGAAATCCCAATGGGAACAAGTGTAAGAGAGGTTATTTTTGATATAGCGGGCGGAATTCCCAATGGAAAAAAATTTAAATCAGTACAGATAGGAGGACCATCTGGAGGTTGTATTACCGAAGAGAACCTAGATATCCCAATTGAATACGAATCCTTAATTGAAAAGGGTGCTATGATGGGTTCTGGAGGTCTTGTGGTTATGGATGAGGATACTTGCATGGTTGATGTTGCGAAATTCTTTATGGATTTTATTCAGCGCGAAAGCTGTGGAAAATGCATCCCTTGTAGAGAAGGGACTAAGCGAATGCTCGATATTCTTGAAAGCATAACCAATAGGCCAATAAATGAAAGTCAATTTCAGGCTTTGGAAAGAATTAAAGGGGTAACGCAAATTGAGAAACTTGCCAAGGTAATTCAAGAAACATCACTTTGCGGGTTAGGCCAAACAGCTCCAAACCCTGTTCTTAGTACATTAAAATGGTTTAGAGAAGAATATGAAGAGCATATTTTTGACAGAACATGTCGAGCAGGAGTTTGTACAAACTTGCGTCATTTCACAGTAGATGTAGAAAAATGTACAGGCTGTACAATCTGTGCAAAGAAATGCCCAACAAATGCAATAATAGGAAGCCGAAAAGAACCACATTTTATTGTAGAGAATAAATGCATCTCTTGTGGAACTTGTTTCGATGTATGTAAATTTGAGTCTATTATTATCTCTTAAAAAGAAGGAAAATGATTAAACTAGAAATAAATAATAAGCAAATAGAAGTAGAAGAAGGAAAGCTTCTGTTGGATGTATGCCGCGAAGAAGGTATAAACATCCCAACAATGTGTTATATCAAAGAAATAATGCCAACTGGGGCGTGTAGATTATGCGTAGTTGAAGATTTAAACACAGGAAAACTTATAACCTCATGTTCTAATATGGCAACCCAAGGGATGAAAGTATCCACACATTCAAAAAGAGTTGCAGAGTCAAGAAAGGTAATTGTAGAGTTATTACTCAGCAATCACCCCGATGACTGTCTTTATTGTGTAAGAAATACAAATTGCGAGTTACAAGACTTATCATATAATGTGGGCATTAGAGAAAGAAGAATTAGAGGAGAGAAGAATAAGCATAAGATTGATACTTCAGGTGTAAGCTTGGTACGTGACCCTGCAAAATGTATTCTTTGTGGTAGATGTGTTGATGCATGTGGTAGAGTAATGGGAGTTCATGCCATTGATTTTGTAAATAGAGGAAATAAGTCTGAAATTGGCGTTGCATTCAACAAAGGACTAAACACCTCATCATGTGTTAATTGTGGGCAGTGCATTATAGTTTGTCCAGTGGGAGCACTTTATGAGAAAGACCATTCGGCACAGATTATAGAAGCTTTAGATTCGCCTAAGAAGCATGTAGTTGTTCAATACGCACCATCAATCACAGTAACTTTGGCAGAAGAGATTGGACTTCCTGCCGGCACTGATGTTAATGGCATATTGAATGCAGCACTTCGTAAAATAGGTTTTGATGCAGTATTTGACTCATCATTTTCTGCTGACCTCACAATTATGGAAGAGGCTACAGAATTAATCCACAGGATTAGTAATGGCGGAAAATTGCCAATGATAACTAGTTGTTGCCCTGCGTGGGTAAAATATGCTGAGGAATTTGCTCCAGATATGATAGATAATCTATCGAGCTGTAAATCACCACAGCAGATGATGGGTTCTATGATTAATAATTATTATGCTGAGATGAAAAACATTAATCCAGCAGATATTTACTCTGTGGCCATAATGCCTTGTACTGCAAAGAAATTTGAAGCACAGCGCGAAGAGATGACAAGCCAAGGCATTACAGATGTAGATGCTGTATTAACCACAAGAGAGTTTTCTCTGTTCTTAAATAAATTTGGAATAGATATTAAATCATTGGATCCTGAGGACGCTGATTCGCCATTAGGAAAAAGAAGTACTGCTGGTAAAATTTTTGGTGCATCAGGTGGTGTAATGGAGGCGGCGGTACGTACTGCGCACAAAATGATCACAGGAAAGCCAATAAAAGAGCGTAAGATTGATGCTATTAGAGGTTTTGATGATATTAAAACTACACAATTGCAAGTTGGTGATTTAAATATCGGAATTGCGGTAGTAAATGGACTTGGCAATGTTGACACTTTATTAAATGAAATAAGAAATGGAAGAGACGATATTCAGTTTATTGAAGTAATGGCATGCCCAGGAGGTTGCATTAATGGTGGTGGACAACCTATCGCATTAAATACTGATAATATTAAAAAACGAATGGCAAGTTTATATACCATTGATGATACAGAGGAGATTCGTACTTCATATGAAAATCCTGATATTATTAATATTTATAATAACTATCTGGAGAAGCCCGGTGGCAAGAAAAGCCATCATTTACTCCATACTCATTATATGGAACGAGATGTAATGAAATAAACCAATAATTACTTTTTTATTAAAGTACAATACAAATGAAAATAAATATTAAAAGATGATAGGACAAGATAAAAGAGTATTCTTAGTTGATGACGATATTGACTTTAAGGATCAAATGGAAATACTATTAAAGGGCTTCGGGTTTGAGGTTCTTATGGGAGAGTCGCAAGCAGAAGGAGAAGCATTGCTAAAAAATAATAAAGCTGATTTGGCGGTTTTTGATTTAATGATGGAAAACCAAGACAGTGGATTTATACTTGCAAATAAGGCAAAGCGAATAAACCCAGAAATGCCTGTAATAATAGCAACTGCTGTTGCCGCAGAAACAGGCATAAGTTTTTCGGTGGATACTGAGCAGGATAAAAACTGGCTTGGTGCAGATTTAATTCTAGAAAAAGGAATTAGAAAAGACCAACTCCACCGTGAAATCAGTAAACTCTTAAAATTGTAATATAATGACTAGAATCAAGATCTTAGTAATAGAAAACGAGGCAATTATCCGAGCTGGGATTACTCTCGTATTACAGAGTTTTACTGTAAAGTTTCCCTTTATGGAAAAGGGTTTTGATTATACAATTATTGAAGCTGCCAATGGAGAAAATGGAATTGAAATAATAAAAAAAGGAGGAGTCGATATTCTCCTTTTAAACAATAATCTCCCTGGTATAAAGGGATTGGAAGTTTTAGAATATATAAATACACATAGACTAAATATTTCGGTAACAATGATAACTTCAGACGCATGTTTGGATTTAGCAATTGCTGCTACAAATAATGGTGCCGATGGTTTTATAGCAAAACCATTTACACCACAAGAGCTGAGAATATCTGTAGAAAATTCGACAAAGCAATTATACTTAAAGCGCATGACTCGCCAAATGACAACACAATGCAAGAGCATAAGGTATAAGTTTCTATCGGTATTGTCGCATGAATTAAAATCGCCTTTAAATGCTATTGAAGGATATCTACAATTAATGGACGACAAAGAACTTGGCAATAATATGAACGATTATCATAATATGATTGGTCGTTCTATGCAAAGGATCTCTGGCATGCGCTCGCTAATAATGGACCTTCTGGATTTAACTCAGCTGGAGAATACTCAAGGAGAAATTGTTTTCAGAACCATTGATTTATCAGAAATATGTAAAATGTCGATTGAGCTAATAAGACCAATAGCCATTCAAAAAAATCTAAAAATCAATATTGATATCTCTAGTGGAATAATGTATATGGCAAATGTTCGAGATATGGAGATTATGTTTAATAATATACTCTCTAATGCTGTAAAATACT
>JAOZSY010000161.1 GCA_029939445.1 Bacteroidales bacterium | reverse complement strand
TCATCATTACGCTTTTCCCATTATCGTAATGCTCTTGAAAAACTTCTGGATTAGTGAATTTAAAACGCTTCTTAATGCTCTTCTTACTAATGGTAAACTCTTTTACAGTTTCAAGCATTACATCCACAAGGTGTCTAAAAAATTTGCGCTGTAGATCGATTATCTCTTCATGAGACTTTTCAGGGAAACTATTCTTAAGATTCTCATAAACAACTTTTTTTCTATATCCGATTACCTTATATAGAATAAAATAGAAGAAGTCGGAAACTCCATACATTATCCAATGAGGCAATAGAGAAAAACCGTATATAAATGGCATCCAAATATATGCACCGGCTCCGTGTAGTTTCTTATGTTTCATTATTGATTATTTAATGCAATATTTTATATATTAATTCCTTAAGTAAGTCTCCTCCACTTGTATATGGATTGTCAACACCCTTAGCCTTAGCGTCATATTCTCTAAGATAACCAATAATTCGTACTAATTTAGCATAAGAATAATACCGTGCTGCTGAAGAAATTGCATTTACAAAATAAGGATTAATGCCTAAAGCAGAAGCTATTGAACGGGGTGATTTGTCTTGTAGGGTATGTATAACTGCTATATTCGAAAAGTAGTTATATAGAATAGGAATTATCATTACCAAAGGATGATCTTTTGGATTTGCTGCAAAATAGAATATTATCTTATTTGCCTTAGTTATATCTTTCGAACCCAATGCATTTTGAAGTTCAAAAACATTATAATCTTTAGAAATACCTATTTTATCCTGAATGTCATCCTCAGTAATAGTTTCGCCTTTCTTAGTGGTTATTAGCAATTTCTGCACTTCATTAGAAATTCTTGATAAGTCATTTCCTAGATGCTCAGATAGCATTCTACTTGCTGGCGGTGTTATTGATACGCCAATTGATCTTATATGGTTTTCTATCCAATCGGGTGTTTGATTATCATATATTTTCTTTGAATCAAAAAGAATATGATTTTTCTTGATTTTCTTTGCCACAGCAAGTCTGCCATCAATTTTTTTGTATTTATAGCAGAAAACTAGAATTGTTGATTTCTGTGGTGAGTCAATATACGATTCTAATAAGTTTAATTGCTTAAGATGCTGAGCTTCTTTAACTAGTATTACTTGATGGCTCGACATCATAGGAAATCTTTTAGCCATAGTAATAATAGTACCTATATCTGTATCCTTTCCATAAACTACCGATTGATTAAAGTCCTTTTCTCCTTCAGTCAGTACATTCTGGTCAATAAGATTGCAAATTTCATCAATAAAGAAACCTTCCTCACCATGTAAAAAGTATATTGGGGAAAAAATTTTATTCTTTATGGATTTTATTATCTCTTCGTATCTCATGCTCAGCAAATAATTTAGCTAAATAATAAATGCTTTACCTTACTCTTGCTTTTAATAAGGCTTTCCATAGCATCTATTCCTATTTTAATATGATCAGTAACGTATTCAGAAGTAACCCCTTTGTCACTTTTTTCAGTCTTAACCCCAGAGGAAATCATTGGCTGATCCGATACAAGAAGCAATGCTCCAGTAGGAATTTGATTATAAAAACCAACTGTAAATATTGTTGCAGTTTCCATATCTATTCCCATAGCACGTGTTGACCGTAGGTATTCCTTAAATATATTGTCATGCTCCCAAACTCTTCTATTAGTAGTGTATACTGTTCCTGTCCAATACTCTCTGTTAAATTTAACAACGCTTTTCGAAATAGCTTTTTGTAATGCAAAGGCAGGCATTGCAGGAACCTCAGGAGCAAAATAATCATTAGAAGTTCCTTCGCCACGTATTGCCGCAATTGGTAGAATTAAATCACCAAGTTTATTTTTTTTCTTTAGTCCTCCGCATTTTCCTAAAAATAATACCGCATCAGGATTTATTGCTGCAAGTAAGTCCATAATTGTTGCAGCCATTGGGCTTCCCATCCCAAAATTTATTATTGTAATACTATTAGCAGTAGAGCTCTGCATAGCTTTGTCTTTTCCTTCAATTTCAGAATTAAATAAGTCTGCAAATATTTCTACATATTTGTTAAAATTGGTTAGCAGAATGTATTTGCCAAAAGTGTTTAATTCTTTACCAGTATATCGTGGTAACCAATTGCTTACAATATCTTCTTTAGACTTCATAAATTAATTATTTTAGTTTTATAATCTAGTTTCAACTTTTTTCTGCATTACAGCTTTCCATGATGCAAAATCGCCAGCAATAATATGCTTACGTGCTTCCTTTACTAGCCATAAATAAAATGCTAGATTGTGGATGCTTGCAATCATAGGCCCAAGGGTTTCTTTAGCAGTGAATAAGTGGCGCAAATATGCTTTTGTATATTGGCTATCAACAAAAGAAAGCCCATTTGTATCAATGGGACTAAAGTCGTTATACCATTTCTTATTTTTGATATTTATAATTCCTTCGCTAGTAAATAGCATACCATTTCTACCATTGCGAGTTGGCATTACGCAATCAAACATATCAACTCCAAGCGAAATACCTTCTAATATATTTGATGGGGTACCAACTCCCATTAGATATCTAGGTTTGTCTTCTGGTAGAATGTCTGTAACAAGTTCAGTCATTTCGTACATCAACTCATGAGGTTCGCCCACCGATAGTCCTCCAATAGCATTGCCCTCAGCTCCTTTGCTGGCAATCATTTCTGCTGATTGTTTTCTCAAATCCTTATAAGTACTTCCTTGTACAATAGGGAAGAAGCTCTGCGAGTGACCATATTTTGGCTCTGTTTTATCAAAATGATCGATACAACGTTGTAGCCATCGATGAGTCATATGCATTGAATTCTTTGCATAGTCGTAATCGCAAGGGTAAGGAGTACATTCGTCAAAAGCCATTATTATATCTGCTCCAATAGTGCGTTGAGTTTCTATAACATTTTCAGGAGTAAAAAGATGCTTAGACCCATCAATATGGCTACGAAAATGAACGCCATCTTCTTTAATTTTGCGAGTATCGCTAAGAGAATATACTTGGTATCCACCGCTATCTGTAAGTATTGGGCCTTTCCATCCGTTGAATTTATGTAGTCCACCTGCGCCCTCTATAACTTCTAATCCTGGTCTAAGAAATAGGTGATATGTGTTGCCTAAAATAATTTGTGCTTTTATATCTTCACTAAGTTCTTTAATATGAACAGCTTTTACTGTGCCAGCAGTACCCACAGGCATAAATATAGGGGTTTCTATATCACCATGGTCTGTATGCATAAGGCCAGCACGTGCTTTGCTCTTTGGGTCTTTATGTAGTAAATCAAATTTCATAAAATAATTGTTATTCTTTAGTAGTATAAAAAAGAATGTAAAATGTAACTAACTATATTGTAATCAATGCTTAATGTATTATTATATAGCTGTATTCAGTCTTTTAAATACTAAATATTTGTTTAATATATAACAAACAAAAGTAGCAAAAATACAGCTATGATTTTCCTTATATTTTGTTAAGATAATCTAAGTTTAAATTTATTAGTAAATGCAGCTTTATGGTTTAGGAAATTAGAAATAAAGATATTAACAAATAGATATTGATTTTAAGTTTTATTCTAGTTCAAAACTAAAGATAAAAACTCATATTTTCGCAATATAATTTTAATATGAGTTTGTTATGTATATAATGAAAATTAAAGGTAGCGGAAAGATTCCTAATTATATTCAATTGCGAGATGATGATTTTGCATTAATTTCATATTTTAAGGCTAGTGCATATATTAATGCTCTTGCAAATGATAATATTCAAGAATATACAGAAGATATTGCTGAAATAATTGATGATATGAATTATGGTGAGCTTTACTATATAAAAAATAAAAAATAGACATATGAACGTATTAATTGGTCTTAAGAATGTATCGGTATTTCAACAGAAAATAATGATACTAAAGGATGTGAATCTTGAAATTAAAGAAGGTGAGTTTGTTTATTTAGTTGGCCGTACCGGAAGTGGTAAGAGTAGTTTAATGAAGCTCCTATATGCTGATTTGCCAATGAAAGAAGGAGAAGCTTCAATAGTAGGTTATGATTTGAATAAGCTTAAGAGAAAAGAGATTCCTTTTTTACGAAGAAAGCTAGGAATTGTATTTCAGGATTTCCAGTTGCTAATGGATAGAAGTGCAGCCGAGAATTTGCTTTTTGTTATGAAAGCAACTGGCTGGAAAGACAAAAAGAAAATGGAGCAGCGCTTAAAAGAAGTTTTAAAGGATGTAAGAATGGATACCAAAGGTCATAAGATGCCTCATCAATTATCTGGTGGTGAGCAGCAGCGTATAGTTATTGCTCGTGCACTTATTAATGAGCCAGATCTTATTTTGGCAGATGAGCCTACTGGTAATCTCGATCCAGAAACATCGCGTGGTATTATGAATTTGCTAAGAGATATCTCCATATCGGGTAGAGCAGTTGTAATGGCTACTCATGATTATTCCTTGTTTACTGAATTCCCAGGTCGCAAAATTACTTTTGAAGATTCTACAATTAAAGAAAAGAATACGATTATTGATATAGTAAAGGATAAAGTTCAATCGATTGTGAACTAATGCTTAAAGACTGTATAATGCCTACTGAAGACTGCCTACTGAAGACTGAATAGAACACTAACTCCAATGCTCATTGATATAATCATTAATTTCGCCTATTGATTCTATCTCCTGAGACGAATTTCCGCTTCTAACATAGAATTTTTCATTAGATTTTCCATTCTTATCTTTTACTATTAAGAATAAAGGTTCTTTTGCTTTTAATACTCTTAACTTGCAAACTGTTTTGTTATTTACAATTTCAAATTTCATTCTTATATAACTACTTACATATTTAACTCCCATTAGAGTATGGAGTAAGTTTCGAAGATGAATCTCAAAATAATCTGCATCTTTTTTCTTTAATGTGTCAAAGTCATTTTGTAGTCCAAGTACGTTTTTATCGTCATCTACACCAATTATTAATATACCTCCATCGGTATTGCCGAATGCAGCAATAGTTTTAAAAATAACTTGTTCTAATGCTGGGTTAACCTTCTCTTGTCTATAATCCCATCGCATAGATGATTTAAACTCTAGATACCTGTTTTCATCTTCAATTAATAGCTTCTCTAGTGAAGGTATTTTATTTTGTGATAATTGATAAAATTTACTTTTGTGTACAAATAATAAAATTAGGCCAACAAACAATAATATAGCTCCAAGAGGAAACTTAATATTATAATATTTGTTTAGTTTATGTTTAGTAACTATATCGGAACTAGGCACAGATAATAAAAAATATTTAACACCAAAAGTATCTTCATTATATTTTTTAAAGGAGTTCCAATAGTTGTTTTCTTTATATGCAAAACTAAACATGCCAGAATCTTGTTTACTAAATCTATTATAATGGAATAGGGTCTCCTTAATTAAGCTGTCCTTAAATGAGTTTATGGAGTTGCTAGAATCTAAATTCTTAAAAGTTTCGGTAATGCCTGAGCCAAGGTTCATTTTATCACCATTTTTTGTTTCTATTAGTAGATTTACCTGGTCGTAGGTTCTATAGATATCAAATTTTTCTAGTAATTGCATTCTTGAATAACTAAGAACAATTGCGGAGGTAATGTCCTGATTTTTATATGAATATCCTGAATAAAAAAGATTATTGTCAGTTGTTAGTTGATTATTTACTTTATTGGGAATATTAAAAAGCCAGTGTATTTGGTTATTATTAGTTACAATATTCTTAAACCATTCGGAGTCAACCATTGCCACTTCAAAGCTCTCGTCCCATTTGCTAATAAGCTTATTGTTCTTATATCTTTTCCATTGAACAATATCTAACTCCTCAGTTGAGTCTACACCTATTACAATAGACTCTTTTGATTTATAAACCTGTAATTTATAATTATTTTGAAGAAAGGAAATAGATAATATATCGTCATTATTATTTAGTATATTTAGAAAATAATCTTTACTTAAATCATGATCCCTAATTAATTGATTATCATTAAAAGTTGATTTTATATTTAGATTATTATCATTAACACTATTAATAAATCCACTGAAAGATTTCTCAAATCTATGAGAATCTTGAGCAAATATTGTTTCAGA
>JAOZSY010000160.1 GCA_029939445.1 Bacteroidales bacterium | reverse complement strand
AATGTAATTTACCATCTGATACTGTACTGTGCAATAGTGATACTATGACTATTAATCCTAATATAGTAGGTGGATATTTGCCTTATTCTTATACGTGGAGTACAGGCGACACAACCTCCACTTTATTGTCAGACCCTAGCATTACAACTACATATACTTTAACTATAACTGATATATGCAATACTGACACATTTGATCAAATTATTATTTATGATGGAAGCCCTCAAATAGTTATTATTGGAGATTCGGTATGTTCAAACGACACAGCACATATATCAGCAGTTGGTGACCCTTCGTATACTTTTTTATGGGACAATGGAGAACTAACATCGGATATTTCATTTCTTGTAAATAGTAGTGAGTATTATAGTATTATTGTAACCGATACATTTGGCTGTACTATAGCTGATAGTACTTATGTGAAAGCTCTTGACTCCCCTATTGCAATAGTAAGTTTAGATACAACAATCTGTAATAGATCATCGGCTTATATACGCGCATTAGGAAATTATGCAGATTATAGCTGGAGCAATGGGGCTAATTCTAGAACCCAAAATGTAAGTCCTTCTTCATTAACAAGATATTCTGTAACAGTAACCAATATTAGCAATTGTATAGATACAGCATCCTTATTAGTAGATGTACTTGATATTCCTACAGCAATAATTAGCACCATTGATGATACTCTTTGCCTTGGAAAATCTACTGAACTTAGAGCATCAGTTGCTGACGAATACCTATGGAATACTGGAGAAATGAGCCAATATATTATAGTACAACCAACGCAAAAAACAACTTATTCTTTACAACTTACAAATGTATATAACCAAACTAGATGTACGCATGATACTTCTTTTACACTAAATGTTGAAAGATGTAATTTCTTTTATGCACCTAATGCTTTTACCCCTAATGGCGATGGTTTAAATGATGAATTTGGTATTGTGGGACAATATGCCGCAATAGATAGATTCAGAATGTATATTTTTAATCGATGGGGAGAGTTAATATTCAAATCTGATGAACCATCAATAAAATGGGATGGCACTTATAAAGGGGATCAGGCTCCTTCTGGAGTTTATACTTACGTTTTTGAAATTACGGAAACTCTCCGCGAGCAATATATTCTAAAAGGAACTGTACATTTACTCAAGTAATATCTACTCTTCAATTATACTTGCAGTTAAAATTACAAAAAATAAAACCCCTAATTACAGTTGTAATTAGGGGTTTTATAATTATGCTAGAGTTTAGTCTTGCTTTATAAACTTAGATCTATAAACCACCTTATCCTTAGTATTTAAATGGATAAAATAAACTCCATTGGAAAGGTCATTTAGCTTTAAGTGCTTCAAAGTTTTGCCATTTGATACAAAGCTTTCAGAATAAATTTCCGCGCCTAATGTGTTATATATATGCACTTCCAGTTGATGACTATTTCTATCATTTATCTCCAGAGTAAAGTTTCCATCATTAGGATTTGGATATAGCTTAGCGCTCATCTCCACTCCTATTTCTACCATACCATTTGGAAGAACTTCTATATAATTAGTTTTGACAATAGTATCGCAAATTTCGCCATTACATATTGCTAGACTTACAGTATATACACCTGTATTATTATATGTATGATTAGGGTTTTGCTCTACACTTGTATTACCATCGCCAAAGTTCCAATGCCATGCATCGGGGCCACCAGAAGATGCATCTTCAAATGTTACCTGAATAGGCCAAACACCAGTCTGTATATCAGCATTAAAATCTGCTGTTAAATATACAGGATTTATATTGGCATTATTTGCAGTATTACTCCTCGACGAATTATAATTTGTATTCACCTTTGCAACTGTTGTATCAGGATAACATCCGGTAGTTTTTATTATCTCTATTTGATAATAAACAGTGCCTGTTGGTGGATTCAAGTCGGTATAAGAAGTTGCAGAACTTGGCAACTGAGTTAGCAAACTCATATTATTGGTGTTTGTACCACGATAAATACGATAAGTGCTAAAAGCAAAACCTTCATATCCATCCCATATTAGATTCCAACTACCATTTAAACCAGCATTAATAGTAAGGTGAATAGTTTTATGGAAATTACCTAATAGTGTAACACCTCCACAGGTATCTACTGCCGCTATCTTATACTTATATGCTTTAACTGCTGGATTAGAATTTTGGTCAACAAATACCGAAGTTTGATTAAATGGAACTGCTCCTATTTTATCATATTGCCCTGCAATAAACCCCTCTTTATACACATAGAAACTATCTATTAGTGCATTGGATTGTCGTTCCCACACTAGCTGATTATGATTACTTGTATCAACACCAATCAAACAAAGGTCAGGAGGATTTAAGTATGAATTACTAACTATATAAGGTGTAGATGTCATATTACAACCATAATTATCAGTAACTGCAACTTGGTAATATCCAGTTTGACTTACATAAATACTTGCATCAATTTGTCCTGTATTCCAGTTATAGTTAGTATAATTAACCAATAAACTTAACTCAAGGCTATCGGTAGTACAAGGCTGTATTAATCCACTAGCTTGTATTACAGGAAAGATACTTGGATAATTATTAAGTATAAATGCGGGTGACGTTTGAGAACAAATCAAATCGGCAACAATTACACGATAATTACCAGATAGTTTAGCATAGTATATAATACTATCAGCATTGGGGATTATAACATTATTATAAACCCACTGATATGTATAGCCTGTTCCTGCACTCGCTTGGAGCAATACGCTATCGCCCTGGCAAACAGTAGCTGGCCCTGTTGGAGTTATTGCAGCTATAATATTACAAGGATTTGGCGCACCACCGGCACAATTAACATAATCTATTTTTATTAGAGTATCGCGGCAACCTGTAGTACTATTCTCCGCAAACATAGCCACCGAATAATTACCATTATATTGATAAGTATGTATAGGATTATAGAAGGTTGATGTGTTTCCATCTCCTAATTCCCACTGAAAATTATACTCATTCATATTTGGTGTGGAATTACTAAAAGTAACATCAAATGGAGGTTGAGTAAAACTAACCGTAGAAGCTGCAAAATCCAAACTAAAATCTGTTGAATTAATAACTACATTTACGGGAGTTGACTTTTGCGAGCATCCAATACTAGCATCAATAACCTCTACCTGATAAATACCCGTAGTTGTAACATTTACCGAATAAAGTGTATCTCCAGATAAATTATTGCCAGACTGAAGCCACTGATAATGAAGCCCTGAACCACTATTAGCAGTAAGCAAAACCGTATCGCCTTGGCAAACAGATGTAATTGGTGCAGTAATACTTGCACTTACAGAATTAACCATAGTTGTATCAATAAATTCTATTGAAGAGCAATTATTTTCATTTACTATAAGTGAAATACTTTTATGACCAGCACTATTCCATATTACACTATATGGTCCTTGTCCCACTCCTCCAATAATAGTTGCACCACCAAAATTCCAATTATAGAAAGCACTAGAAGTTGCTGTACCCATATATTGAATTTGAATAGTATCTGAAGAACAAACCTCAGCATCTACACTAAAAATAGAAGTTGGAATATCAAAAGCAGTAACATCAGTCACCGATGAAGTAGTTATACAACTAAACTCATTGCTAACCTCTACTATATATGCTCCTGAGGACATTGCAGTAAGGCCATTAAGTGTATCATTAACTAGCGCAGCATTATCCTTAAACCACTGATAAGTTAAATTAGACCCTGTATTTGCTTGTAATAATACCGAATCGCCAGAGCAAAAAGTTGTTGCACTTAGAGGCAATATAGAAGCACCAGGGTTTGGGTTCACGGTTACTAATTGCAGAGCTGATTCAGTACTACAATTAAACCCATTGGTTGTTATCAAACTATAATTTCCTGTTTGCAAAGCATAATAAACAGAATCATTTGCACCATTTATATCAGTACCATAGCTTCTCCATTGATATGTTAATCCTTGCATTGTAGGTGCTACTAACTCAGCAGTATCGCCCATACATATAGCCTGTGTTCCTAATAATTGAATATTTGAAACTGGGCTTGGGTTCACAATTACGGTTAAGCTTGATGAGGTATCTCCACATTGATAAGTATTTTCGATATACACCTTATACTCTCCCGACTCTAATGCTGAAACAAATGATGAAGTAGAGCCAGAAATGGCAGTATCATTTTTATACCATTGATAAGAATAGCCAACACCATTACTTCCATAAAGAAGTACATTATTGCCATCGCAGAATGTTAGTGCTCCACCCGATGATATTCCTGAGGTTGGAAGAGGATTTACACTAATACTTATTGTTGACGACATATCGCTACATCCATTTGTATTACTTATTTCAACTTTATAGTCGCCAGCATTGCTAACAGTTATTGTAGAGTAATTTTCTCCATTAATAATACTTCCATTATGATACCAAGAATAAGTTAAACCAGCATCCTGATTTGCACTTAAAACTACAGAATCACCATTACAGAAAGAATTATTCCCCATCAAGGTTACTGTTGCTGTTGGCAAGTCGTATACACCAATATCAATAGCTGCAGTTGTATCACTACAATTATAAATATTACTTATTGCGGCAGAATAACTACCAGAGTCTTGAGCCTGGTAGAAACTTGAATTGGCATTAGTAATCATACTTCCATTTTTATACCATTGATATTGATAACCAACACCAGTATTTGCAGAAAGCACACTAAAACTACCAGGGCAAAAGTTCACATCTCCAAAAGAAGAAATATCTTTTGCTGGTCGAGGGTGTACTGTTATAGATTTAAGCATTGTATCAATACAAACCATATTAGTTACTTTCAATAGAATATCATAGGTGCCGACTTGTGCAAACCCTATCTTAAACTCTATGGAATCTGTAGATTCTACAATGTTATTATTACCAATATTCCATTCGTAAACAGTAGCTGTATCAATATCCAATGAGTTATTATATAAGGTTATGGAATCGCCTAAACATAAATTATTTACATAAAATATTGCAGTAGGAATAATACAATTTTCCATTCTAAAATGTATAGAATCTAACATACTCCATCTACCTCCGGCATCTTTCACACGAGTGTATAAAGCATGATATAGCGTATCCGACAATCCATGATTAAAAGTAAAAATTTCATCCAAACTATCAGCCGAGTTTACATTTACAATGGTCCCTTGCCCCCATGGCATTATTGTATCCACAGAGTATTCTATGGCAACAATTGCTTGGCTAGCCATATCAGGGCTAACATAAACCAAGCGTTTATCGCTAAGGCTCCATCGCCCTATTGAGTCTTGAGCTCTTACATAAAACATATGGTTTCCCATAGTTAATGATGAAGATGCAATAGCATCAGTAACATCAATAACATCATTTGGCGTAAGGCTAATAGAGCTTCCATTACCTAATCCTGGGTCTTGGTCAAAATAGTATTCAAGAGCAGTAATTCTGGGTGAAGATAATTCTCCTGCCATTAAATAAAGCATACGTTTAGAGTTCAAACTCCATAGTCCATTTACATCCTTAACTCTTATATTAAGCTTATGAATACCAGCCTCAAGACCATTTGTATTAAGAGTAGCTATAATATTAATACTATCAGCAGGAGTAATAGAAATTGATGAAGCAGCTCCAAAACCTGGGTCATTATCGAAAAAGTATTCTGCAGAGATTAAATTACCATTAATAATACTTTCTGATTTATATAATAACTGCTGTGCAGCAAGACTCCATTTACCATTACCATCTTTCACCCTTACATATAAATTATGCAAACCAGCATTTAAAGCCGATATAGATACAGATGAACTAATATCCACAGCACTATCGGCAGCAACAATAAGCGAAGAGGCAAGTCCTATTCCTGGATCGTTATCAAAAAAGTATTCTGCAGCTACAATATCGCTGCTCGAATTACTCTCTGTGACGTACAATAGCCGAGAATCGGTAAGACTCCAAACTCCATCAGCATTTTTTACTCTAAAATATAGATAATGAATACCTGCACCTAAACTTGATGTAACAATATTCTCATTTATATTAATAGTTGCTCCCGCGCTTATGGAAACATCAGTAGCATTTCCAAAACCTGGATCGTTATCAATAAAGT
>JAOZSY010000159.1 GCA_029939445.1 Bacteroidales bacterium | reverse complement strand
ACAAAGAAAAGGCGACTTTCAAACATTTTTTGATGAATGAGAACACTTCCTTTTGCTTGAGTAGCAACTACTAATGCAATAGAAATAAGATCGGGAGTGAAGCCCGGCCATGGAGAGTCAGCAATTGTTAGTATGGACCCATCAATATAAGATTCTATTTCGTATCTATCTTGGGCAGGAACTAAAATTGAATCTCCTTGCAGTTCCATTTTTATTCCCATTCTTTTAAAAATCATTGGAATCATTCCCAATTCGTTATAATCAACATCTTTAATAAGAATTTCGGATTGAGTCATAGCAGCAAGGCCAATAAAACTACCAACTTCAATCATATCTGCTAGCATTGTATGCTCTGTTCCTTTTAAGCTGCTAACACCTGTTATTGTTAAAAGGTTAGATCCTACACCTTCAATTTTTGCACCCATACGGTTCAGCATTCTGCTAAGTTGGGTAAGATAAGGCTCACATGCTGCATTATATATTTGCGTAGTGCCTTTAGCCATTACTGCTGCCATTAGTATATTTGCAGTACCAGTTACTGAGGCTTCTTCTAGAAGCATATATGCTCCTTTTAATCCGTTGGAAGTAATTGAATAGAAGTGATTTTTGGCATCAAAAGTAAACTTAGCGCCAAGTTTTTCTAGTCCAATAAAGTGGGTATCAAGTCTTCGTCTACCAATCTTATCGCCACCGGGCTGTGGTAGGTTAGCCTTTCCAAAGCGTGCCAAAAGTGGTCCTAATATCATTACCGAACCTCGCAAACTAGAAGCTTGCTCCTTAAATTCTTCAGTATATATATAATCTATATTTACCTCGTCAGCCTGAAAAGAATACGATTCGCTACTTAGTTTTTCTACTTTAACACCAAAATCACGTAACAAAAGAATTAATTTATTGACATCTCTAATGTCGGGAATCTTATTAATAGTGATTTTTTCTGGACTCATTAGTGTAGCACAAATAATTTGAAGTGCTTCATTTTTAGCTCCTTGAGGTGTTATTTCACCTTTTAGTTTTCTACCGCCTTCGATAATAAATTTACCCATAATTATATTTTTATATTCAACAATGAAGATAATAGGTAAATATTGTATCAATATAGTTAGCATCTTTAATTATTAACGTATAAATGTTAATTGATTTTTGTTGCTTAAAATCACTAATGTTATACAATAATTTCTCAGGTTTATAATTAATAATATTTTACTTTTGCATTTAAATAATAAAAGAAATTGTAATGACAAAAATTAAAGGATATAAAAGAGTTGATGAATTTGATGATGAAACAACTCATAAGCTTGCTTTTCATTATAAGGAAATATTAGGTTTATTGGGCGAAGATCCTAATAGAGAAGGCTTGTTGGAAACTCCTGTTCGTGTGGCTAAGGCTATGCAATTTATGACGCAGGGCTATCATGCTAATGCAAAGGAGATTATCCAATCGGCAGTATTTACCGAAGATTATAAACAAATGGTGATTGTTAAAGATATAGAGCTTTACTCCATGTGCGAGCATCATATGATTCCTTTTATTGGCAAAGCTCATGTAGCCTATATTCCCAATGGTAGAGTTATGGGCTTGAGTAAAGTTGCGCGTGTTGTGGAAGTCTTTGCTCGTAGATTACAAATTCAAGAACGCCTAACAATGCAGATAAAAGATGCTATTGATGATGCTATAAACCCACTAGGTGTTGCAGTTGTTATTGAGGCTAAGCACCTTTGTATGGCAATGCGTGGTATCGAGAAACAGAGTTCTGTAACTACTACTTCCGACTTTACAGGGGCATTTCTTAATGATCCTAAAACTAGAGATGAATTTTTGAGACTAATAAGTACCAAATTATCCTAATATTCTTTTATTTATTAATGGTTTGATGTTGATAATATTAACTCATATTTTGTAAATATTAACATTTCTAACATTTAATAAATACTCATTTATTGTAAATTTGCATGCAATAAATACTTCTATAATATATAAAAGCTTATTAGATGAATTTTACAAAACAATCGAATTTAGATCAGCAATCATACGGTTATACTGGTTCTTTGGCAAAGAACTTTATTTCTAATGTTTTTTCTTGGATGGGTATTGCCTTAGCTATTACGGCAGCTACTGCTTTTTATATTGGAACAGATGTTGAATTATATTCTCTACTATATACAGTAGATGGTATGACAGGCTTAGGTTGGGTTGTAATGTTTGCTCCATTTGCTATTATTCTAGTAATGAATTTTGGATTTAATAAACTATCATACGGAGCTTTAGTTATTGTTTTTGGAATATATTCTATACTTATGGGAATGAGTCTTAGTTTTATTCTACTAATGTATACTGCTAGCTCAGTTTTTCAAACCTTTTTAGTTACATCGCTAATGTTTATAGTAATGGCTGTGGTAGGTTATACTACAAAAACAGATCTTACTAAATTTGGTTCGTTACTTATGATGGCTCTTATAGGCATCATCATAGCTAGTGTTGTGAATATGTTTATGGGAAGTAGTACAATGGATTATATAATAAGCTTTTTAGGAGTTTTAATATTTACTGGCCTTACAGCCTATGATGTACAGAAGCTTAAAAGAATTGGCGCAGGTATTGATCATCCTAGCGAACATGTAAATAAATTAGCTATTATGGGGGCCTTAAATTTATATTTAGACTTCATAAATTTATTCTTATTTTTGCTTCGTTTTATGGGCGACAGAAAATAGCTTATTAAATAGATTAAATAAAAACAAAATGTCTTTATTTGTTTCTACTTTAGATATTATATTTTAAAGAAGAATTGAATAAAGACATAGTTATTAATAATTAAATTAACACTAAATGAAAGCATTTGTTTTTCCCGGTCAGGGAGCGCAGTATGTAGGAATGGGGAAAGATCTTTACGAAGCTTCTTCAGATGCTAAAGACTTATTTGAAAAAGCAAATAAGATTTTGGGATTTAAGATTACAGAAATTATGTTTAATGGTACCGAAGAGGAACTAAGGCAAACTAAGGTTACACAACCAGCAATTTTTCTTCATAGCGTTATTCTTGCAAGATTATTAGGAGATGAATTTAAGCCAGATATGATAGCTGGTCATTCTCTAGGAGAATTTTCGGCTCTTGTTGCAGCAGGTGCAATGTCATTTGAAGATGGGTTGAAATTAGTTTCTAAACGTGCTTTAGCAATGCAAAAAGCGTGTGAGATGGAGCCTTCTACAATGGCTGCCATTGTTGGTTTGGAGGATGCTGTTGTTGAAAAAGTAATCGGTAAAATTAAGAATGAAGTTGTTGTAGCAGCAAATTATAACTGTCCTGGACAATTAGTTATTTCTGGAAGTATAGAAGGTGTTGATATAGCTTGCGAAAAATTAACAGAGGCTGGTGCTCGTAGAGCATTGAAACTTAATGTTGGTGGAGCTTTTCACTCACCATTAATGGAGCCAGCAAAGAAAGAATTGGCTGCAGCAATAGCTAAAACTAAGTTCTCTTCTCCAATTTGCCCCATATATCAAAATGTGACAGCTCAGTCGGTTAAAGACCCTATTATGATAAAGGAAAATCTTATTGCTCAGCTTACATCACCTGTTCGTTGGACTCAGATTATGAATAATATGATTGCTGGCGGCATGAGTGAATATATAGAAGTTGGTCCAGGAAAAGTATTACAAGGTTTGCTTAAGAAAGTAAACAGAAAGATGAAAACATCAAGTGCTGCAATAGCATAATGACATATTAATAATTCTTATTTAGATATTATTAAGAAAAGCTTTAAAGGTGTGTCATATTTGATACACCTTTTTTTTATTTATAAATATTAAATCTACCTAATTAATGAGAAATGTAAAAACTATTTTGGCAGTGCTGCTTATCATTGGCTTAACAGCATGCCAACAAAATGAACCTAAAGAAAAAGATATGAGTGGAGAATTGAATATTCTTTTGCAGGATTTTGACACACCTTATGGAGTGCCTCCTTTCGAAAAAATTAAAACATCGGATTATGAGCCTGCCTATAAGCTTGCAATTGCAGAATTGCGCAATGAAATAAAGGCTATTATTGATAATACTGATGAGCCTAATCTTAAAAATACTATTATTGCTTTGGAAAGAAGTGGCTCTACTCTTGATAAAGTATCAAGTGTATTTGGAAATCTACTGTCATGTAATACCAATGACGAAATGGAGTCTTTAGCTCAAAAAATCACACCACAGGTTACTGCTGCTTATGATGAGATTTCAATGAATGATGAGTTATTTAAGAAAGTAAAGTTTGTTTTTGAGAATGCAGATCGTACAAATATGACCTTGGAGCAGAAAACACTAGTGAAGGAAACTTATAAAGGTTTTGTACGTGGTGGTGCTAACTTAAATGCAGAGGATAAAGCTAAGCTCAAAACCATTAATAAGGAATTGGGTCTTTTATCATTAAACTTTGGTTCTAATATACTTAAAGAAACTAATAACTTTCAAATTGTAATAAGCGATGAGAAAAGATTAAGGGGATTGCCTCAAGGAGTAATTGATGCTGCAGCTATTACTGCTAAGAATAATGCTATGGAAGGCAAATGGGTTTTTACTGTTCAAAAATCTTCAATGATTCCTGTTCTTTCTTATGCTGATGATAGTGAGCTTCGTAAAGAGATTTATATTGGATATACAACAAGAGGAGACAATAACAATGAGTTTGATAATAAAGAGAATGTAAAGAAGATGGTAAATCTTCGTCTGGAGAAAGCTCATTTGATGGGTTATGAGAACTGGGCACATTTTATTTTAGAGGATAATATGGCTAAAACTCCTAAAAAAGCATACGCTCTAATGTCGAATGTAGCAGAAAGAGCAATTGTACGTGCTAAGGAAGAGTTAGTAGATTTGCAAGATTTAGCAAAAATAGAAACAGGAAGTTCAACTGTTAATCCGTGGGATTGGTGGTATTATACTGAGAAACTTCGTTTGGCAAAGTATAACTTAAGCGAAGAAGAATTAAAGCCATATTTTCAGCTAGAATCAGTTCGTGATGGAATGTTTGAAGTTGCTCATAAATTATATGATTTGGAGTTTAAGCTAAACACAGAGCTTCCAAAAATGGATCCAATGGCTGAGGCTTATGAGGTTTACCGTAATGGAGAGCTTATCTCAATTCTTTATATGGATTACTACCCTAGAGCTAGCAAACGAGTAGGAGCTTGGATGACTTCTTATAGAAAGCAGCAGCGTAATGAAAAAGGTGAGAATATAATCCCTGTTATTTCGCTTACTACAAACTTTACTCCTCCAACAGAAAATACTCCGGCACTTCTTAATCTTGATGAGGTTACTACACTTTATCATGAGTTTGGACACGGTTTGCATGGTATGTTAAGTAATTGCGAATATGAAAGCCTTTCGGGAACAGCTGTTTCTAGAGATTTTGTTGAATTACCATCGCAGTTGATGGAAAACTGGGCATTGGAGCCTGAAGTACTGAAAACTTATGCTAAACATTATCAAACAGGAGAAGTAATTCCTGATGAGCTAATTGCAAAAATGCAAAAAGCTGGTACTTTTAATAATGGATTTGTGGTAAGCGAATTTGTTGCTGCAGGAGTCTTGGATATGGCTTGGCACAAAATAGAAACTCCTTTTACAGGAGATGTAAACGAGTTTGAAACAGCTACCATGAAAGAGTTAGGTTTAATTAGCGAAATTGTTGTTCGTTATAGAAGTACATACTACTCTCATATATTTGCTGGAGGATATGCTGCAGGTTACTACGCATATTTATGGACAGCAGTACTTGATGCTGATGCTTATGGCGCATTTACAGAAACTTCACTTTACGACAAAGCAACTGCTGATTCTTTTTATGAGAATATTTTATCAGCTGGTGGAACAGATAATGTTGATAATATGTGGAAACGTTTCCGTGGTCGTGAGCCAAATATTGATTTCTATCTAAAACGACAGGGTTTATAAGCCTTGTTTAAAAATTTGTATGAATCCCCAATAATTCTAATGATTATTGGGGATTTTGTTTTTGAAAAAGGAGCTATTATTTATTTTTAATAATTATTTAGGACTGTTATACCAAATATAAATCAAACCTACCGATATAAACAGTTTATATTTCACGTATTCAGCATTAAAAATTATTTCCGTAACTAT
>JAOZSY010000158.1 GCA_029939445.1 Bacteroidales bacterium | reverse complement strand
CAATCAACATCATGGGCATTTTCTTGGCCACCACGGAAGTCTCCAGACTTAGTTGAGTGGAAAATAAAGATAAACGCAGTTTTGGGAGGTGCAGCGATGAGCTAATTTAGTTTTTCAGTATCAACCCATTGATAGAAATAGGTAATAAAATTATTAATGCATTGATAGAAATGTATAATAAAGCTCTAAATGCAAACTTTATTGCATAAAAAAACCTGAAGGTTATCCTTCAGGTTTTCTTTTTAACAGTGATCCAAACAGGGCTCGAACCTGTGACCTGCGGTTTAGAAAACCGCTGCTCTATCCAGCTGAGCTATTGGACCATCTCTTTCTTCAATCATGTTCCAGCTACTTTATCCATTCCGATAGTTATCGGAAGAGCTACTGGGCCATTCTATAATCTTTATCTACCAATCACTCAATAACCTGTAGATACAAAAAAAGGAGTAAAACTCCTTTTCTCTGTCGGGGTAGCAGGATTCGAACCTGCGACCCCCTGCTCCCAAAGCAGGTACGCTAGCCGGACTGCGCCATACCCCGATTTACTTGTTAAAGACTTATTGTCTTAAGCGGCTGCAAAAGTAATAATATTTTTTACATAACAATGGCTTTTTTCAAAAAATATTTTCTTTTTTTATTTTTATTTCTATCAGCTCAACGCATCGTATTATTAGCAAGCATAATAGCCTTACAAAAAGACTTAAAAAAAATGAACATCTCTTTCTATTTATACGATATTACCTAAATAATTACTTATGTTTTTTTAGGATAAAAAAGGCAAAAACATTCACAACAATAAGTTACCTTTGCACATTAATAAAAAAAGAATATCATGAATAATATATTAGCAATAGTTGGGCGCCCTAATGTTGGCAAATCTACACTCTTTAATAGGTTGGTAGAACAACGACAAGCCATTGTAGAAGAAAGCAGTGGCGTTACTAGAGACCGTCACTATGGCACATCATTTTGGAATGGCAAAGAATTTACAGTAATTGACACTGGCGGATACGTTATTGGAAGCGACGATATTTTTGAAGGAGAAATAAGAAAACAAGTTGACCTAGCAATGGATGAGGCTGATAGTATTCTTTTTGTTGTAGATACAGAAGAAGGTGTTCATCCTTTAGACGAGGAGGTTGCTGACTTATTACGTCGTCAGAAAAAGCCAGTGTATTTGGTTGCTAATAAAGTTGATAATCATAATAGAGCTTATGCTGCAAATAATTTTTACTCTTTAGGATTAGGTGAAGTTTATGGTGTTTCGGCCATTAATGGTAGTGGCACTGGCGACTTACTCGATGAGGTGGTTAAAAACTTTGATACTGAATTTGTAAGTATATACCCAGATGATATTCCTAGAATTGCAGTAGTTGGTCGTCCTAATGTTGGGAAATCGTCATTAATAAACGCACTTATTTCACAAGAAAGAAATATTGTAACTAATATTGCTGGAACTACTCGTGATTCTCTATTTACAAGATATAATTCTTTTGGATTCGACTTACTACTAGTTGATACTGCGGGAATTAGAAAAAAGACTAAGGTTACAGAAAATATAGAGTTCTACTCCACCCTACGCTCTATTCGTTCTATAGAAAGCTCTGATGTTGCAATTTTGATGATTGATGCAGAAAATGGTTTTGAATCTCAAGATATGGCTATTTTCCAATTGGCACAGCGCAATCATAAAGGAATTGTAATAGTTGTAAATAAATGGGACCTTGTTGAAAAAAACACTCATAGCACTAAGGAATTTAAAGAGCGTATTATGGAAAAAATTGCTCCATTTGTTGATGTTCCAATTATTTTTACATCGGTGCACAACAAACAAAGATTGCTAAAAACACTAGAAACTGCAATTGATGTACATAAACGACGTTCTACTAAGATAACCACATCAAAGCTTAATGAGCTTATGCTTAGTGAAATTGAAAGCTTTCCACCACCATCATATAAGGGTAAGTTTCTAAAAATAAAATATGTAACTCAGTTACCAATAGCATATCCATCATTTGCATTTTTCTGTAATCTACCTCAATACTTCAAACCTCCTTATAAGCGTTTCTTGGAGAATAAATTAAGAAAAAACTATAATTTTAATGGAGTGCCAATAGAAATATATTTTAGAGCAAAAAATTAGAATGGGAGTAAGAATTGATAAATGGCTATGGAGTGTGCGAATATACAAAACACGCACTTTGGCTACTCAAGCATGTAAGAGTGGACATATATCGATTGATGGAAACAGCGTAAAAGCATCTCGAGAAATAAAAACTGGAGATATTATAGTTTTACGAAAAGACCATTTAAATATGCAGTTAAAGGTTAAAGAGTTGGCCGAAAAACGCATGGGAGCTAAACTAGTTTCCGATTTTATGGAAGACCTAACACCACAAGAGGAATATGACCGACTTAAGGCTATAAATTCTGGTGGTTTTGAGCAAAGAGAAAGAGGTGTAGGAAGACCAACAAAGCGTAATCGCAGAGATATTACTAGTTTTAAAGACTTATAATTTAAATATGAAAAACATACTACTTATTATTATCACAACGGTATTTATCTACAGCTGCAATACAGCTCAAGACAAAGACTGTAAGAAATCATTTTTAATAGTAAATTATAATGTAGAGAATCTTTTTGACACTATTCACGATGCTGGAAAATATGATGAAGATTTTACTCCTGAAGGTAAGAAAAATTGGAATAGCAAAAGATACAACAATAAACTTCAGAAGCTAGCATACGTAATACAACAAATTGATAAAGAGAAATTACCAGATGTTGTAGGGCTAGTTGAAATCGAGAATAAAAGAGTACTAAAAGACCTAGTTTCGCAGAAAGAAATAAAAGGTGCTAAATACAATATTGTACATCATGAAGGTCCTGATGTAAGAGGTATTGATTGTGCTTTATTATATAATCCTAAAACTTTTAGCGTAATAAATAGTACTTTCTATAAGGTAAATATGGAGAATAATCCTAATTTTAAAACTAGGGAGATTGTATACGTAAAAGGCA
The DNA here is from genome assembly GCA_029939445.1 of Bacteroidales bacterium. Taxonomy (GTDB): domain Bacteria; phylum Bacteroidota; class Bacteroidia; order Bacteroidales; family UBA1556; genus UBA6267. Next base: position 3,136 of record JAOZSY010000158.1, on the reverse strand, counting down.
AAGTAAACAAAGCAAATGATGAAGTACATATTTTTGTAAATCATTGGCCATCACGAAGAGGTGGAATGGAAAAATCAGCTCCAAAGAGAGCATTAGCAGCAGAGGTTCTACGTAATTCCATAGACTCGATACTAGCAAGCGATGCAATGGCTAAAATTATTATTATGGGCGACTTTAACGACGAAACAAATAATAAAAGCATAACTGAAGTGCTTGGAGCAAACAATAATAAAGATAATAAAACACTATATAATACATCTGCTACTCAAGACGATAATAATATTGGTTCATATCATTATTGGAAAACTGGAGAATGGAATATGCTAGATCAGATGATTATTTCCAATGGATTACTAAATGCTACAACGGGCATACAAACTATAAATACTGAAATGCAAATTTTTAGTCCTGAGTGGTTATTGCATAAAGATAAAGATGGAAACAAATCACCTTCTAAAACTTATGGCAAAGGATATTACGGGGGATATAGCGATCATTTACCAATTTATAAATACTTTGAATTTAACTGTAAATAAAGCATAATGCATAAATTTATACTAACAATTTTTATTTTAATTATAGGTGTAAACATCCAAGCACAGTCAGATAAAAGCACATATAAGAAACTTGACAAAGCTCTTGAATTAATTGAGACCAAGTATATAGACACAGTAAACTCAGCTGACTTGGCTACAAAAGCTGTTCAAGCAATGATTAAGGAACTTGACCCACATTCAAAATACCTTAGCCCCGATGATTTAAAAACAAATAGAGAATCACTAAATGGCAGCTTTGCAGGAATTGGCATCCACTATCAAATAATTAATGATACTCTTATGATTTTGAACACTGTAAAAGGTGGCCCAAGTTATAAAGCAGGATTAAAGGCTGGAGATAGGATATTGAAAATTGATGGTGAAATTGCTACTGGAAAAGATATTAGTAATAAATATTTTTCGAAGAAGTTAAGAGGGAAAAAAGGTGAAGAATTAAGCATCACAATAAAAAATCATAAGAATTCTAAGGTTCGAAAAATAACTTTTGAAAGAGGAAGTATTGCATTAAACACAGTAGAAATCAGTTATATGATAGATGATAAAACTGGTTTTATAAGAATAAAGAGTTTTAGCAGAACAACAAATTACGAATTTCAACTTGCAGTTATGCAACTTCAGATGGAAGGTATGAAAAACATCATTATTGACCTTAGGGATAATCCTGGCGGACTAATGATGTCCTCTATTCGTTTATCGGATGATTTTTTGAGTAATGATAAGTTAATCGTTTATACTCAAGGCACAAACTTACCACGTACCGATTATAAATCCAATGGCGGAGGAATGATGGAAAGTGGGCGAGTTGTAATACTAATTGATAATAATTCGGCATCAGCAGCTGAAATATTTGCTGGAGCGTTGCAAGATTGGGATAGGGCATTAATAGTTGGTCGTAGATCTTTCGGAAAAGGATTGGTAGGACGAAACTACGACCTACCTGATGGCTCTGCAATTCGCTTAACAACAGGCAGATATTATACACCTTCGGGGCGTTGTATTCAGAAAGAATATACCAAAGGCGATAAGAAATCCTATGACAATGATTTATTGGAAAGATTTGAGCACGGAGAACTTTATTCTGCCGACAGCGTTCATTTTGATGATTCATTAAAGTATTATACCAATGGTAAACGTTTAGTTTATGGTGGTGGTGCTATTATGCCAGATATTTTTATTCCGCTTGACACTACCTATAATAATGATTTTATAAAAGATACCCGTAAGAAAGGACTTATTAATTATTTTGCTGGAAATTATTTTGACAAGAATTTGGACGAGCTTAATGCTAAATATCCTAGTTTTGAATCTTTTAATACCACATTTGTTTTACCAGAAGAAACATACCAAAACTACATTGACTATGCAGCTAAAAAATATGAGCTAACTCCAAATGAGGAAGATAAGGAATTAATAAACCACTATATAAGGCTACAAATCACAGCCATTTTGGCAAGAAGTTTATATAAAGATGGAGCCTATTATAAAATATATAATAAAGAAGATAAGATGGTTATTAATGCATTGAACACCATTAATAATAAGAAGATATTTAAAAATAACGGAATTCAATAAAATAAAAAACTGAAATAATGAAAATACTAATAACAGGAGGAGCAGGTTTTATAGGATCTCAGCTTAGCGATAAATTACTCAAAGAAGGGCACGAAGTAATTGTTATTGATAATTATTTTACTGGACAAAAGAGCAATGTTCACCATTTGATGGATAATAAGAATTTTGAGCTTATTAGACATGATGTAACTATGCCTTTTTTTATTGAAGTTGATCAGATATACAATCTAGCATGCCCAGCATCACCTGTTCATTATCAGCATAATGGTATTAAAACAGTGAAAACCTCGGTAATGGGTGCAATAAATATGCTTGGTTTGGCTAAAAGAACTGGTGCCAGAATCCTTCAAGCATCCACAAGCGAGGTTTATGGTGATCCAGATATTCATCCACAGGTAGAATCATATTGGGGCAGAGTAAATCCTATAGGCATTCGCTCATGTTACGACGAGGGAAAACGTGTTGCAGAAACACTTTGTTTTAACTACCATTGGCAGAATAATGTAGATATAAAGATTATACGAATTTTTAATACTTATGGTCCAAATATGCACCCTTACGACGGACGAGTGGTCTCTAATTTCATTATGCAAGCATTGCAAGGTAATGATATTACCATGTATGGTGACGGAATGCAAACTCGTAGTTTTCAGTATGTTGACGATTTATTAAATGGAATGACCAAAATGATGAATTCAAGAGATGGATTTACTGGACCGGTAAATATTGGGAATCCTTTTGAGTTTACAATTAAGGAACTTGCTGAGAATGTAATTCGACTTACAAATTCTAAATCAAAAGTAATATATCAAGCCCTACCTCAAGATGACCCAATGCAACGTCAACCAGACATAAGCTTGGCTAAAAAGGAATTGGATTGGGAACCCAAAATACAGCTTGAAGAAGGCTTATTAAAAACCATAGAATATTTTGACAACTTAATAAAAGGAGGGCGTATAAATGAATATACTGGTAACCGGAAGTAATGGACAATTAGGAAGTGAATT
>JAOZSY010000403.1 GCA_029939445.1 Bacteroidales bacterium | reverse complement strand
ATTACGCTCTCCTCTTCGTGAAGTTGGCTTGAATATTTCTGAAGGAAGCTATATACTAGCAGTAGATGGGAAGGACTGTAAAGATTATTCTGATTTTTATGAATTGATGTTTAATAAAGCTGGAAAATATGTTTCGCTAACAATAAATGAAAGTGCATCTACTGATGGTGCTCGTGAAGTAATTGTAAAGCCAATTGCTGATGAATCTAAGTTGTATTATTATAATTGGGTTCAAGGAAATATTGATAAAGTGAGTAAGGCTACAGATGGCCAAGTGGGGTATATACATATTCCGGATATGGGAAGAGGTGGGTTGAATGAATTTGTAAAGTATTTTTATCCTCAGCTTAATAAAAAAGCCTTGATAATTGATGACCGTGGAAATGGTGGAGGAAATGTGTCGCCAATGTTGATTGAGCGCCTTAGAAGAAAAATGACAAGAGCAAATACTTTAAGAAATTCAAGTATATCGACACAAACGCCAACAAAGATGATGAGAGGTGAGATGGTTCTATTGGTAAATGGATATTCTGCTAGTGATGGAGATTTATTTCCCTATAGTTTCCGTAAGCATGGCCTTGGTAAGATAATAGGAACTCGTACATGGGGTGGGGTTGTTGGCATCAGAGGATCTTTGCCTTTTATTGATGGAGGGAATCTAACAAGACCAGAATTTGCTAGTTATTCTTCAGATGGTGCAGAGTGGATTATCGAAGGGCATGGTATTGACCCTGATATAGTTGTAGAGAACGATCCAACACGTGAGTTTATGGGTATCGATCAGCAGCTGAATAGAGCAATAGAAGAGGTTCTGAAAACCATTGATGATTATAAGGAATTGCCGCCGCCACCACCATATCCGGTTAAAGCTAAGTAAAGAGAAGGGTGAAGGGAGAAAGGAGAAAGGAGAAAGGAGAAAGGAGAAAGGAGAAAGGAGAAAGGAGAAGGGTGAAGGGTGAGAAATTAATAAGTTAAATTTTGATTATGAGTTTTAATGATGATTTGAAGAATAGGACAAAGGCTTTTGCCGTGGAGATAATTAAGCTATACGCATCCTTACCTAAAACGGATGAAATGAGAGTTATTGGAAAGCAGTTATTAAGAAGTTCAACATCTGTAGCCGCTAATTTCAGAGCTTATGCTAGGGGGCGTTCGGATAAGGAGCGTTTTGCGAAATTATCTATTACTGTTGAGGAAATGGACGAGTCTTTATTTTGGCTTGAAATATTTGAGGAATCAGAATTATTGCATAAGGATAGAATTATTACATATAAAAATGAGGCTCTGGAATTGCTTAAGATATTATCGAGCTTTAGAAAAACACTTAAAAATAGACTTTAGAGAAGGGAGAAGGGAGAAGGGAGAAGGGAGAAATGAGAAGGGAGAAGAGATAAAAAGGGAGAAGAGTGAAGAGTGAAGAGTGAAGAGTGAGTTTAATGAGAAGTACTTCTCCTTTCACCCTTCACTCTTAAGCACTTGTAAAGAGCACTTCTCCTTTCACTCTTCATTCTTAAGCACTTGTAAAGAGCACTTCTCCTTTCACTATTAAAAACTTAAAAATATGAAACTAAGTATTAAAGAATGGGAAGAATCGGATAGACCACGAGAAAAACTTCTTGAGAAAGGGCGAGCTGTGCTTACTGATTCAGAACTGTTGGCAATACTTATTGGCTCTGGAAATAATAAAGAGTCTGCTGTAGAATTGTCGAAAAGGATTCTAGCCTCTGTAGATAATAATCTTAACGATCTTTATAGGCTGAATGTTGGCGATTTAATGAAATTCAAAGGCATTGGCGAAGCAAAAGCAATTACTATAATTGCGGCAATGGAACTTGGCGATAGACAAAAGAGCGCAGATGTTCGAAAGAGAAAGAAAA
>JAOZSY010000402.1 GCA_029939445.1 Bacteroidales bacterium | reverse complement strand
TTGTGTGCAGTTTTATGGGTACCATTATTTATAATCCCTAGGTAATTTTCTCATCTTGGTCGCCTGTTCAAAAGCATATCCTATTTTCAGAAGCATCTCTTCTTCAAATGGCCTACTTATGAATGTAATACCGACCGGTTGACCAGTTTCTCTATAGCCCATTGGAACAGTAAGGCATGGATAGTTAGCAGCCGCAGCGTTACCTGCATTCCAATTATTGATAGATAAGATTACATCAAGTTGATGTTCAGTCATTGCCTTTTCAAAAAAGGTAACGCCTGCATTCCGTAATTTTATTCTCAATTCAACCAACTCCCCTTCACTAAGATTGACGTCAAGAATTCTTTCAAAACGACCTTGACCATAAGGGATTTTTTCTAAACTATCTTGCTTATTATAAGCGATAATATCAGCTATGGATCTTATGGTCATTTCTTCGGATGAATACTGATTTAAATAATTTGGAAGATCAATTCTCATATCAGCACTAAGTAAAGTACCAAATCCTTCGAAATCCATTTGTACAGGCTCAAATTCAACAGCAATACCTCCCAATGCCTCTATTTTTTCTACATTGAGCATATATATAGAATCTTCTAAAAATCTTTTATTTACACCAAATCGTACGCCTTCCAGACTTCCAGTTTTTAGCTCTTCCCAATAATATTTTTTATTCTTAGGACTGCCCTTGGTGACTATATCGTCACTGTCTTCTCCAGTCATTACAGAAAGAAATATGGCGTTGTCGATTACATTTCTTGTCATTGGGCCTGGAGTATCCAAGGTGCTAGACAGGGGGACAATACCACCACGACTTAATAAACCCGTTGTTGGCTTAAACCCTACAATGGAATTTGAACTTGAGGGAGAAAGGATAGATCCTGAAGTCTCAGTCCCCACTGCTGCTACTGCATAGTTTGCAGCTATAGAAGAAGCACTTCCAGAGCTTGATCCTCCAGTGTCGAATTTTTTGCGACCGTAGGGGTTTAGTGTTTGACCACCAACAGCACTGTAGCCATTCGGGCATTCCAAACAAAGAAAATTGGCCCACTCACTTAGATTGGCTTTACCTAATATGATGCCGCCTTTTTCTTTTATTCGTTTGACAATAAATGCGTCTGCTGCCTCATTATTTCTTAAAAGGTGAGTTCCTGCTGTAGTGGGTAGTCCTTCAAAATTAATATTGTCCTTTAAGAGAATTGGCATGCCATATATAGGGTGGTCTTCACTTGATTTGTTTTTATCTCTTTTTCGAGCCTCATTAACCGCTTCCGGATTAATGGAAATAATGTTGTTTAAGTATTTGTCTTTGTCATTCTCGTATTTAACAATTCGGTACAAATACCATTGTGTGAGTGTTTCATAAGTAAGATTTCCAGCTTGGATATGGGATTGGATATTAAGAATGTTTTGTTCTAGAATTAAGGGCTTTAACTTTTGATAATCTTCTTCTGAGAAATAACTTATTTGATCAGAAACGTTTTTCCATATTTCGTTTTTATCCAAAATTTTAGATTGAATAAGTTTAAAGCGCAATATTATTGACTCATGACCTGCATTTTCTAGCAATTCTTCGGATTCATCATAGGGCACCCAAGGAGATATAATAGTTTTAGATTCTTGTTTACAAGCAAATGTAAAAAGTAATAAGAGAAGGATTGTATTTTTCATAAGGAATGATTTTATAGTATTGTATTAGTATTATTAATATAGTCGATTTCTTCCATTTTGATTCATAAATGATATGCAGGTTTGTTACGGCATCCATTGTACCCCAAGCTGCTGCGCTTCCGATAATTATCGGAATGTATCGCGTTGCAAATCAAAAGTATAAGTAAAATAATATTTCCCCAATTTACAACTCCTTCATTCATTTT
>JAOZSY010000023.1:14576-20413 GCA_029939445.1 Bacteroidales bacterium | reverse complement strand
CCACCTCCTTTTTCTAAGGAGGACTAAATAAAAAAACCACCAAACTATTAAATAATACGACAGTATATCCTGCCTATTACTTAATCTTCCAACAAATCTTAATTATATTTCATTTTTACTACAATCATATCTACAAAAAGAATATTTTTGCAATAAGGAAACTCGATCTCAATATCTATTATAAATTGTATTATAAAGATGTTATAAATATCGTATCAGCAAATAGTAAGAATATGAGTTTAGATAGAAGTATTGAAAACATACTTGACAAAAAATACATAAGGCAGATAGTAAAGAGTTCTGAACGCTTGAATCTAAGAACTTTTATTATTGGTGGATGGGTAAGAGATATGCTTTTGCATCGTGATTCTACTGATATGGATTTTGTGGTTGAAGGCTCTGGAATTGCTATTGCCGAAGATGTTGCAAAGAATCTTAAAGCTCATTTAGCTGTTTTTAAGAATTTTGGAACAGCAATGGTAAAGTTTAAAAGAAGTGATGAGGAAATAGAGCTTGAGTTTGTTGGTGCTAGAAAAGAATCGTATCGTAGAGATTCGCGCAAACCAATTATAGAAGATGGCACTTTACAAGATGATCAAGAAAGGCGTGATTTCACAATAAACGCCATGGCTATAGAGCTTACTAGTGAGCAGAAATATAGTATTATTGACCCTTTTGGAGGCTTACAACATCTTGATGAAAGAGTAATAAAGACTCCTTTAAACCCCGATATTACATTCTCTGATGACCCCCTGAGAATGCTTAGAGCCATAAGATTTGCTTCCCAATTGAATTTTACAATAGAAGAAGAAACTTTTAACGCTATTAATAGAAATAAAGATAGACTAGATATAATTAGTACCGAAAGAATAACAACTGAGATTAATAAAATCATTCTTTCACCAGAGCCTTCATACGGTTTTAATCTACTTGATGAATCTGGAATTTTAGATATTATTTTTCCAGAATTAACAGCTCTAAAAGGTGTAGAAACCCGCGAAGGAAAATCTCATAAGGATAACTTTTATCATACTCTAGAAGTACTTGATAACATTAGTCTTCATACAAATAATTTATACTTACGATGGGCAGCAATCCTTCATGATATAGGTAAAGCTCCCACCAAGAGATTTGCCAAAGGCTTTGGGTGGACTTTCCACGGTCATGAGTTTGTAGGTTCGAAAATGGTGCCTGAGCTTTTTACTCGTTTCAAACTTCCTATGAATGATAAAATGCGTTATGTGCAAAACTTAGTACGTTTACATTTGCGTCCTATCTCATTGGTGGAGAATACAGTTTCTGACTCAGCAGTTCGTAGGTTATTATTTGAAGCTGGAGATACAGTTGATGATTTAATGACCTTATGCCATGCTGATATAACTTCTAAAAATGAGAAGAAAGTAAAAAAATTCCATAGAAACTTTGAACATGTTCAAGTAAAACTCATAGAACTCGAAGAAAAGGATAAGCTTAGAAACTGGCAACCTCCCATTGATGGCAAAGAAATTATGAAAACATTCAATATTAAGCCATGCCGTGCCATAGGAGATATTAAAAATGGTATAAGAGAAGCTATTCTCGATGGTGAAATTGAAAATAATCATGATGCGGCATATGAGTTTATGGTAAAACTTGGTAAAGAGCTTGGTTATAATATTTAACTCCATGGTAATTCTTGTCTTTTATGAATACCCATCAAATTTAAATAAATGAAAATAGGTCTTCTTTCTGATACGCATTCAATACTAAAAACTGGCATTAAAGACTTCTTAAAAGGAAGTGATGAAATATGGCATGCTGGAGATTGGGGAAGTATAGATGTTTATAATTCACTGAAAGAAATAACTCCCAAAATTAGAGGTGTGTATGGTAATATTGATGGACCCACTTTTAATAATGAACTAACCGAAAATCAAATATTTACCGTAGAGGATGTGAAAGTATTAATAACTCATATTGGAGGTTATCCAGGAAGGTATCAATCAAGAGTTAGAAAGTTGATTATAGCCGAGAAACCAAAATTATATATTGCAGGGCATTCTCATATACTTAAAGTAATGCCCGATAAAAAATACAACCTACTGCATATAAATCCTGGTGCAGCTGGCAAAAGTGGTTTTCATAGAATTAGTACAGCCATTAGATTTGAAATAAATGGTGATAGAATTGAGAACTTACAAATTTATGAATTAGGTAAGGGACTTGATAAATAAACCACTACTCTACAGGTAAACTTCTACTAAAACCTTCTTCCAAAGAAATAAAAGTTTCTGTTCCAACAACTTCAACTATGGACTGTAAATTCTCGACTAGTAGTTGTTTAAGATGTTCGTTTGTATGAGCGTATATCTTTATTAAGAAAGAATACTTACCCGTAACATTATGACATTCTACAACTTCAGGGATATTCTTAATATGCTCAAACACTTCTTGGTGAGTTTTCTGTTTTACAAGATTTATTTGAACACCCACATAAGCTAATGCAAGATAATCAATAGCCTGAGGATCCACACGAAATGTTTTAGAATCCAAAACCTTATTCTCATGTAATTTCTGTATTCGTTGATGAATAGCAGAAGCAGTTACATTACAAAGGCGTGCAATTTCTGTATATGGAATGCGGACTTCCTTTGCCAATATCCCCAATATTCTACGGTCTAATGTATCTATATGAAATCTTTTAGCCATTATTCATCATCCTTATTATAGAAAAACTCATCTTCAGCAAGCATTGAACTTTGTTCAGGTTCAGGTTCTTTATCCCAAGCAAACAAATCAAGCTGATTTTTTGGTGGTTTTTGTTTTTCCCACCCCTCTACTCTCTCTCTCATTTCTTCAAAACCAACTCTCAAATATTTTTTTATTAATTTATTAGCAGTTGTTTGATCAAGCATTGCACAAGTATTTAAGTATTTATACTCACTTTCGGATAATTTGAAAGTTAGTTTCCTAAATTTTTTACGACTCTTGATTTTATCTACCATCTAGATTATTATTAAAGAGCTAAAATATACATTTCTAATAAATTATGGTTTTATATTAAATTAAATTATTAAAAATGTTATCAACAATAATAAATTTTAAAAACCATTGAAAAGAGCTTAAAATATGACTTAACTCAGAAAAATATTTGTAAAAATACACAATATTTTTCTTAGTTTTGAACCTCAAATCTTACATCTAATTAAGCTTTGAGAATCATTTGATAAACATTAGAAACCCACAAAATAAATTTTCTATTCTATATTAAATTTATTTCTTTTTTAATAATTTCAATTGAATTATAGTTCACATATTTTATTAATACTTAAACTTACAATATTTTGTACCGGATTGAATCTAAAATTGATACAAAATCTGCGGAATTCAAACAGCATCAAGAAGAATTTCAAAAGATTCTTGAAGAATATCGTAAAATACGTAGAGATGTAATAAATGGTAGCTCCCCTCGTGCTATAGAAAAGCACAAAAAACGTGGCAAACTTCTTGCTCGCGAGCGAATAAATCTACTAATAGACCCCAATACTCCTTTCCTAGAACTATCGACAATGGCCGCTTATGGCGAATATGAAAATCAATTTCCTTCGGCAGGAATTGTTACCGGCATAGGAGTAATTCAAGGTAAAGAGAGCATTATTATTGCTAATGATGCTACTGTAAAAGGTGGAACTTATATTAAAGAAACAATTAAGAAGCACGTTAGAGCACAAGAAATAGCAATGGAGAATCATTTGCCATGTGTATATATGGTGGACTCTGGCGGAGTTTTTCTACCCGAGCAAGCTAATGTTTTCCCTGACAGATTTGATTTTGGTAGATTCTTCTATAATCAAGCAAGAATGTCGGCTGCAGGTATTCCACAAATTGCAATAGTTATGGGAAGTTGTACTGCTGGCGGAGCTTATGTTCCTGCTATGAGTGACGAAACTATTATTGTAAAAGACCAAGGAACAATATTTATTGGTGGGCCTCCATTGGTAAAAGCCGCTACTGGTGAAGAAGTTACTGCCGAAGAACTTGGTGGCGCTGAAGTACATACAAGTATTTCAGGTGTTGCTGACCATTTGGCTAATGATGATAGACATGCTGTGCAAATATGTAGAAATATATTTGAAAACCTAGAGCATAAAGCAAAGCAAGAACTTGATATTAAAGAAGCTGAAGAACCATATTACGACCCAAAGGAACTTTATGGCTTAGCTCCCATTGACCTTAAAAAGCCCGTTGACTCTCATGAGATTATTGCGAGAATGGTTGATGGAAGTAGATTTCAAGAGTTTAAAGCAAAATATGCTCCTACTATAGTCACAGGTTTTGCTCATATAATGGGCTTACCTATTGGAATTATTGCCAGCAACGGAGTTTTATTTTCCGAAACAGCTTTAAAGGGTGCGCATTTTGTTGAATTATGTAGCAAAAGAAATATCCCAATTCTATTCTTGCAGAATATCACTGGATTTATTGTTGGCAAAGAGTATGAACATAAAGGTATTGCTCGTGATGGAGCTAAATTTGTTCATGCAGTAGCAAATGCTAATGTACCTAAGTTCACTGTTGTATTTGGCGGCTCATTTGGCGCTGGAAATTATGCAATGGCAGGTAGAGCTTACGATCCACGTTTACTATTTATGTGGCCTAATGCCAAAATATCTGTTATGGGTGGAGAGCAAGCTGCTGGAGTTCTTATTCAAGTAAAAGAAGAACAACTGAAAGCTAGAGGCCAAGAAATGGACCCTGCGGAAATAGAAAAACTTCGAAAGAATATTCTTGATAAATATGAGTATGAAGGCAGTGCCTATTATAGTACTAGTAAAATGTGGGACGATGGTATTATTGACCCTGTAGATACTCGTAAAGTAATAGCAATGGGAATTGCAGCTTCTCTTAATAAACCATATGAGAAAACAGAATACGGTATTTTTAGAATGTAATAATTAGACAATGGTGTAATAGTATAATGGTGTAATGGTATAAATAATGGTATAATGATGTACATTAAATAATTGAACCATTGAATAATTAAACAAGTTTAGATTAAATTAGTAAATAATAAATATGACCACATATAAAACAATAGAAGTAGAGATAAAAGATACAGTAGCTACAGTTTGGCTTAATCGTCCTGAAATTCATAATGCTTTTAACGAAGTAATGATTGTTGAAATTATTGCTGTTTTTGATGAAATAGCGAGTTCTAATAGCTTTGATAATATAAGAGCCGTAATATTAAGAGGAAAAGGGAAATCATTTTGTGCAGGAGCAGATTTAAATTGGATGCGTGATGTTGCAAAATATTCTTATGAAGATAATTATAAGGAAAGTTTAAACTTATCAATATGTTTCCATAAGATTTATACTTGCCCAAAGCCTACCATAGCAATGGTACATGGAGCAGCAATAGGTGGTGCCAATGGTTTATTAGCAGCATGCGATTTTGCTTTTGCAGATGATAATACAACATTCTCTTTAAGCGAGGTAAAAATTGGAATTGTACCTGCTTGTATATCTCCTTATGTAAACAAAAGAGTTTCTGAATATGGAAGCAAAGAGCTAATGCTAACAGGGAAGCGATTTAAAGGCCCTGAGGCAGAACATCATAAACTAGTAAATAAATCAATGCCTGCTGATAAAATAGAGGCCCATGTTGATGAATTAGTTGCTCTACTAAGTACTAGTGGACCAAAAGCTATTGACCATTGCAAAAACCTACTTTATGAAATAAATAATAATCTGAACTTAGACCAAGCAATAGATTATACTGCTAAAATGATTGCTGACATTCGCGCTTCGGAAGAAGGACAAGAAGGTATGGCTGCATTTCTTGAGAAACGTAAACC
>JAOZSY010000023.1:11268-14476 GCA_029939445.1 Bacteroidales bacterium | reverse complement strand
GCCAATCGTGGTGAAATTGCTGTTAGAATAATAAAAGCAGCAAAAGCCATGGGAATACAAACTGTAGCAGTGTATTCAAGACCTGATGCTGATGCATTACATATAAGATTGGCTGATGAGGCATACTTTATTGGGGAACAGGAATTAGCTGATTCATATCTAAATGTTGATAAAATTATAGATATAGCAAAGAAATCAAATAGTGAGGCTATTCATCCTGGCTATGGTTTCTTGTCAGAAAATCCAAATCTAGTAAACGCCTGCGATGAAAATGGAATTACCTTTATTGGCCCTTCTACAAAGGCTATTCATCTAATGGGTAATAAAGTACAGTCAAGAGCTTTCGTAAGCAATTTAGGTGTTCCTATGACAAAAGGAGCCACAGGAAGCATCGAAGAACTTAAAAAAGCAGCTAGTGAAATTCCTTTACCAATACTTGTAAAAGCAGCTTCTGGTGGTGGTGGAAAAGGAATGCGCATAGTAAATAAACTTGAAGATTTAGACGAAACAATTGAAAGTACAAGCCGAGAAGCATTGTCATACTTTGGTGATGATGAGGTTTTTATAGAACAATTTATTGATGACCCTCGCCATATAGAGATACAAATTATTGGTGATAAAAACGGGAATGTAATACATCTTTACGAAAGAGAATGTTCTATTCAGCGTAGATATCAAAAGATAATTGAAGAAAGCCCATCTCCTACTTTAAATCAAGAAACTAGAGAAATAATGGGAAAAGCTGCCGTAGATATTGCAAAGGCAATTGATTATGATAGCGCTGGTACAATTGAGTTTCTTGTGGATAAGAATATGAATTTCTATTTTTTAGAAATGAATACTCGAATTCAAGTTGAACATCCTATTACCGAAATGGTTACAGGGATTGATATTGTAAAAGAACAAATACTTGTTGCCGCAGGAAACGATATTTCTTTCAGTCAAGAAGATATAAAGCAAACAGGGCACGCTATAGAAGCTAGGATTTATGCCGAAGAGCCAGAAAATGATTTTAGACCTTCGCCAGGTGATATTACTTACTATAATGAGCCTAAGGGTGAGAATCTTAGAATTGATGCAGCAATAGACTCTCCTACTACTATTCATAGTTTTTTCGATCCTATGATTAGCAAGTTAATTGCATATTCTGAGAATAGAGAAATTACCATTGAAAAATTAAATAAAGCTCTTAAAAACTATATTATTAATGGAATAAATACTAATATTCCTTTTCTTATAGCAATGATTCAATCATCGGCTTTTAATAATAATAATATTAGTACAAAATTCTGCGATACTAATTTACCAATGCTTGTTGGCAATATTCAAACTAGAATTGATGATGTTGATATTCATGATATTATAAGTAGTTATATAATCCATAACTTTAATACTTACAAAGTTAATAATACAAAATCGATTTGGAATAGTATTGGATACTTTAGAAGCAATCAGAGCTTTAATGTAGAGCTAAAGGAGAAAAATTATCCTGTAGAAATATTATCAGCTGAAAATAATTATTATAAAATAAAGGTTGGTGAAAATATACTTGATTGTTACCTAAAGGAGTTTAGAGACGATTTCATAAGAATTAATATAAACAACCATTGCCAGTATATGTATATTTCAAGTGCAGGTGAAGATGGTAGCATTATCAATTATCAAGGTAATAAGTTTGTACTTAAGAGAGATGACATTCTTTATGAAACTGACTTCTTTATTGATGAATCAGAGTCAAGCGCTGGCAATAGCGTAAAATCTCCAATGCCGGGCAAGGTGCTTAAAATAAAGGTAGCTGTTGGTGATAATGTAAAGAAAGGTGAAAGTCTTTTGATTGTAGAAGCCATGAAAATGGAAAATAGTATAACTGCACCTCGTGACGGTATTATATCCGAGATTAAAACATCAGAAGGAGAAATGGTAGATGGAAAAAGTGAATTAATACTATTTGAAGAACTGGAAGAAGAAGTTTAAACACAAAACTATATTATAAACTATAAGGCTCTTAATACATATATGGAGCAAACTAACACAAAACAAAAAAATGAATTTTGATTTAACAGAAGAGCAAGAACTTATACGACAAACTGTCCGCGATTTTGCAGAAAGAGAGATAAAGCCAATTGCTCAAGAACTTGATGAAAAGGCAGAGTTTTCTTATGATTTAACAGAGAAAATGGGTGAATTAGGTCTTTTTGGAATGTATCTTCCTGAGAAATATGGAGGTCAAGGAATGGATACCTTATCATATATTATTGCGGTAGAAGAATTAGCAAGAGTTGATGGCTCACAAGCGGCTACTTTAGCTGCTCATAATTCGCTAGGTATTGGACCATTATACTATTACGGCAACGAAGAGCAAAAGCTTAAATATCTTCCTAAACTATGTACTGGCAAAGGATTATGGGGATTTGGACTTACAGAGCCTGAAGCTGGTTCTGACTCTAGAGGAACTAAAACCACTGCTAACTTAGCCGATGGTAAATGGAATATTAATGGTTCAAAAATATTTATCACAAATGCTTCCAATGACTTTAATATAGGAAGTACCGTACAGGCTGTAACCAAAATCCACGAAAACGGAAAGAAAGAGTATACATGTATTATTGTAGATAAAGGTACAGAAGGCTTTACTCAAAAAGCTATGCACAATAAAATGATGTGGAGAGCATCAGATACAGCAGAGCTATATTTTGACGATTGCGTTGTTGATGAAAACAAGTTATTGGGAAATATAGGAGATGGATCAAAGATAATGCTATCTACTCTTGATAATGGCAGATTAAGTATTGCAGCTATGGGATTAGGTGCTGCACAAGGAGCTTATGAGGCAGCATTGCAATATGCACAAGAGCGTAAGCAATTCGGAAAGCCAATATCTAAATTCCAGATTAATGCATTTAAATTAGCCGATATGGCTACAAAGATAGAACTTGCACGTAACCTACTATATAAAGCTTGCTGGCTAAAGGATAATCATAAACCTTTTGCAAAAGAAGCAGCTATGTCGAAGTTGTATTGCTCCGAAATTGCAAAGGAAGTAGCCGACGAGGCAGTACAAATACATGGTGGTTATGGACTTATGAAAGATTATCATGTTGAGCGATTCTATCGTGATCAAAGATTATTGCAAATTGGTGAAGGAACTTCAGAAATACAACGACTTGTTATTTCTAGATATATTGGATGTTAGTATTCAGTAGGCAGT
>JAOZSY010000023.1:0-11168 GCA_029939445.1 Bacteroidales bacterium | reverse complement strand
AATACAACGACTTGTTATTTCTAGATATATTGGATGTTAGTATTCAGTAGGCAGTAAGCCGTGTAATTAATAGAATCAATAATAATTAAAATAAACATAAATAAGCAAAACACATAACATATGAATAAAGTAGTAAAAAACGCAGCGGAAGCAATTGCTGATATTCAGAATGGCCAAACATTGATGCTTGGAGGATTTGGGTTAAGTGGTATTCCAGAAAATTGCATTACAGCAATGGTTGAAAAGGAAGTTACAGATTTAACTTGTATTTCTAATAATGCTGGTGTTGATGATTTTGGATTAGGATTATTATTAAAAAAACACCAAATAAAAAAGATGATATCTAGCTATGTTGGTGAAAATAAAGAATTTGAAAGACAAATGCTTAGTGGCGAATTAGAAGTTGAACTAAACCCACAAGGAACACTTGCTGAACGAATTAGAGCAGGTGGAGCTGGCATTCCAGCATTCTTTGTTCCTGCAGGATACGGAACTGAGGTTGCCGAAGGAAAAGAAGTTAGAGAGTATAATGGCAAACCTCACATTCTTGAGGAAGCATTAGTAGCAGATTTTTCCATAATTAAAGCTTGGAAAGGTGATAAAGCTGGAAATTTAATTTTCAGACATACAGCAAATAATTTTAATCAACCAATGGGTATGGCAGGAAAGATAACCATTGCTGAGGTTGATGAACTTGTGGAAGTTGGAGAATTAGATCCTAACCAAATTCACTTGCCAGGAGTATTTGTACAGCGAATATTTCAGGGTGTAGATTATGAAAAAAGAATTGAATTTGAAACAACACGTTAAAACTCAAAAAAATGGCTTTAGATAAAACACAAATAGCGCAAAGAATAGCGCAAGAATTACAAGATGGTTATTATGTAAATCTTGGCATAGGTATCCCTACCCTTGTCGCCAACTATATTCCTGAAGGAATGGATGTTGTGCTTCAATCAGAAAATGGTTTATTAGGAATTGGTCCTTTCCCAGAAAAAGGCAAGGCTGATGCAGACTTAATAAATGCAGGAAAACAAACGGTAACTTATTTACCGGGATCAGCATTCTTCGATTCATCATTGAGTTTTGCCATGATACGTGGTGGGCATATTGATTTAACGGTATTAGGAGCTTTTGAAGTAACTGAGAATGGAGATATTTCTTCATGGAAAATACCTGGCAAAATGGTTAAAGGAATGGGTGGAGCAATGGATCTTGTTGCTGCTGCAAAAAATATTATTGTTGCAACTACTCATACCGACAGAAATGGCAATCCTAAGCTAAAAACTAAATGCGATTTGCCACTTACAGGAGTAAATTGTGTAAAGAAAATCGTTTCGGATATGGCAGTAATAGAAGTTACTGATAAAGGCTTTAAACTTCTTGAACGTGCACCTGGTGTTAGCGTTGAAGAAATTAAAAATGCTACCGGAGCAGCTCTAATTATTGATGGTGAAATTCCTGAAATGACATTCTAATTTTTACAAATTGAAATTAAACACCTAAAATATGAATTACCCTAAAAAAGTAACAATTGGAGACATTACGGTACGTGATGGGTTTCAGCACGAGGAAATTTTTATTCCTACACAAGCCAAATTATGGACACTAGAACAACTAGTATTAGCAGGCTTTAAGCATATTGAAGTTTCAAACTTTGGAAACCCAAAAGGAATGCCTCAGTTTTCTGATGCCGATGAATTATTTAAAGGCATAAGAAATAGTAAGAAAGTAAAACACTTACTCGACGATGTAAGCTTAACAGCTATTACAATTCGCGAGCGAGCAGTAGAGCGTGCCATTCAGGCTAAGCTTGATGGTTATGGTCCTGATAGAATTCTTTTTATGGTTTCGACTAGCGAGTCGCACCACAGAAAAAATTCGGGGCTTAGTTTAAAAGAGTATTGGAAAATGTGCGAAGAGTGGATTCCAAAAGCTCAGGCTGCAGGAATTAAAGTAAATGGTACAGTTAGTACTATTTGGGGTTGCCCAATTGAAGGTCCAACTGATATGAATAAAGCTATTGAATTTGCTCAGCGATGGATGGATATTGGAGCAAATGATGTAGAGCATGCCGATCATGATGGCAGTGCTTCTCCCGACAGAGTTTACCGCTACTATAGTATGTTAATGGATCATTTTCAGAATCCAGATAAGCATATTGTTCACTTTCATACTACACGTGGTTGGGGCTTAGCGAATGTACTAGCAGCACTTCAAGCAGGAATGACAAACTATGAAGCATCTATGGGTGGTTTAGGTGGACAGCCTGCTAATTTCGTAAGTGGTGTACCTGTATCAGGTACTGGAGCATATTATTATAAAGATCCTAATCTAGCTGGCCTAGTTTCTACTGAAGATTTAGTAGTTATGATGGATGAAATGAATATTGAAACAAATTTAGATATTGATAAGGTATTAGCCATTGGAAATATGACTGAACGTATTGTAGGAAGAAGACTAAGATCTGAAACTATTAAAAGTGGCAGAATTCCTAAAAATCTTTCTGGAAGATAATTTGATATAGCACAACTTTAATGTGATTAGTTTAATATGCTTAATTGTTTATAAAACGAACAAGACCAAGTCTATATAAATATAGAAGAGGCGTTATGAATTTCATAACGCCTCTTCTTTTTATCAGCAAAAAGCCAAAAAATAACTATTGCATACATATTCCATTTACAGAATATATGCAATTCTATAATATTAGTTAAGCTCAATAAAATAAGGAATACGAGCTTGTACACCATCCATTTCTTTAAGTGTTTGAAGATAGTTATAGTACTTAACATTTTCGCCAAGTTCACTTTTCATAATGCTCAATTTTACATTAGAACTAAATTGTTTCATCATTTCTTCAAGAGGATTCTTACGTTTTGGCATTTCCTTAATCTTAAACTTCTCGATTTTAGCCATTTCTGCAGCTACTTCTATCGCTCTATCAAGATTTCCAAGTTCGTCAACCAAACCAATCTCCAAAGCATTAGTTCCGCTCCAAACTCTACCCTGTCCTATTGCATCTACTTGCTCCAAAGTCATACCTCTACCTTCGGCAACATGACCTATAAAAGTACCATAAATACGTACAACACTTTGCTGAATAGATTTTAGTTGAAATGGTGTTAGAGGAGTAAAGACTCCCAATACAGAATTTGCATTAGTTGAAACTTCATCAGTAGTAATACCAATTTTTTCATTTAGTAGTTTCTCAAAATTTGGAATCATTCCAAAAACACCAATAGAACCAGTAAGAGTATTTGGTTGAGCAATAATCTTATCAGCCATACAAGCAATATAATACCCACCAGAAGCAGCCAAATCACCCATTGAAACAACCAAAGGCTTTGCTTCCTTTGCAAGAACAAGCTCGCGCCACATTATTTCAGAAGCCAATGCGCTTCCTCCAGGACTATTTACTCGCAATACAATTGCTTTTATTGTAGAATCCTTACGGGCTTTACGAACAGCTTTTGCTATTCTTTCAGAGCCAATAATTTCATCATTACCTTCACCAGATTTAATTTCGCCTACAGCATAAATTACTGCAATTTTATCTTTAGCAAGTACATTTTTCTTGCTTACTGTTGTTGAGTAGTCTGATAAAGAAACCATTTCTAAGTCTTCTTCTTCTACTCCTACTTTATTGGCAAGTATAGCACAAACTTCATCAATATACTTAACACCATCAATAAGGTTTAAAGATAATGCTCGCTGAGGATCATCTGACCAAAGGCTATCAGCAATAATATTGAAATCCTTAAGAGGTATATTTCTACTAATTGCCATTTGATTTGCCATATTATCCCAAATAGAACCTAAGAACACATTCATTTGCTCACGATTTGCAGGACTCATTTTGTCATACATAAAAGGCTCAACAGCACTTTTAAACTTATTATTAGGACCACGAATAATTTGCATATCCACGCCATATTTATCCAAAGCATTCTTAAAGAACATCAGTTGAGCACCAATACCTTTAAGTTCTACAGCTCCAGCAGGATTTACGAAAATACTATCCGAAACTGAAGCTATATAATATGCTTTCTGACTGTATGCTTCGGCATAAGAATAAATAAATTTGCCACTAGTTTTGAAATCCAATAAAGCATTTCGCAAAGACTCCAATGTAGCAAGTCCACCACCAGCAAAGCTATTTGCATCTAGGTAAATACCTTTAATTTTACTGTCGTTAGATGCAGCATCAATACTTCTTAGGATTACATTTAATCCTTTAATTTTAGTATCTCCATCGGATGCGAATTTAAAATCTGCCATTGGATCAAGTGGTTCTCTATCAATAATTCCTTGATCGATTTTTACTTTTAAAATAGAGTTTTCTTTAATTGTAACAGAAGAATCATCTCCTGATGCAGCAACTATACCTCCTACAATTGCAGCAAGTATTAAAAATGCTAAAAAGAATGTAATTATACCTCCTACTATAGTAGCCAAGGTATATTTGAAAAAGTTTTTCATATTAATTAAATTTATTAAACTGATTAAGACAGCCCTCTCTTAATAATTCAGATATATGTGTTTATATTTATTTACGGGCATTTGTATTATTTTTAATTGACGTTCTAATATTGAGTAAAGTTACATAATAATTTATTATTTATTTTTAGATTCTTTAATTATAATTCTATAAGCAAACCTTCTTCTGCAATGATAGTATTCTTAAAGATTTCTTTAGCTTCATCTTCAAATAAACTAAGATTTGAATACCTTGCGGAGAAATGACCAATTATAAGCGTACCAACATTTGCTTCTTTAGCAATATTAGCTGCATCGGTAGCTGTGGAATGCTTCTTTGCAGTAGCTTCCTTTTTATTAATGCTTAAAAATGTTGCTTCATGATATAATATAGTAACATCCTTTACATAATCAATTAGCTGCGGCATAAAAATAGTATCGGTACAGAAAGCGTATGATTTGGGAGCTCTTCTTAATTCTGTAATCTCATTATTTAGGAATACCTTCCCATCCTCATCAATATAATCCTCTCCATTCTTAATTCTTGCAAACCATTCCACAGGAATTTCATTTTCTCTTACAAAACTCTTTTTAATATTAGGCTTCATATCTTTTTGCTCATATAAATACCCATATGTTTCTTTTCTATGTATTAATGGGAAAGCATATATACTATAACTTTCGTTTTCCATAATTAACTCTTTACTTTCTACTTTAATTATATGGAAATTTATTTCAAATTTAAACTCTGCAGTGCATATTTTATTCAATTGAGTCAAATAATCCTCAATCCCTTCAGGACCATATATATCAATAGGTTTTTGCCTACCTAACATATACATTGTAGATAATAAGCCTGGTAAACCAAAAAAATGATCACCATGCAAATGTGTAATAAATATTTTACTAATTCTTTGTATTTTCTTTTTCAGATTAAATAGCTGAAATTGAGTACCTTCACCACAGTCAAATAGCAAAGAATGCCTATCTGTTTCTAACAGATGAGCACTTAACTTCCTATCTCTTACTGGCAAAGCTGCACTATTGCCTAAGACTGTAATTGTATCCTTAAACATTTATTTAATTACCATTCGTTTACTAATTACTTCAGTACCATTTCTTAGCTCATAAATATAAACTCCATTAGCCAAATCCGATTTATTAAATACAATTGTATTTTTACCTTTTTTTGAAAAATTACTCTTTTTATAAACTATATTGCCCAGTATATCATAAATAATAAAAGAAATATGCTCAGCTTTTAGAGTAAAATAGTCAATATTGGTAGTTTGTTCGAAAGGATTTGGAGAGTTTTGTAATACTTGAAACCCCTCTAATTTTGTAATACTATAGCCCACATGTGTGTCATCAAATATCTTGAATTCATAAGTCATATTATATGGCATTACCGAACCCAAAGCATTAACTGTTGCATTAATGATAATGGTGTATGTTCCGGCATCACCTACTACAGGAGTTCCTTCAAATAATATACATCCAAAAGTATCGCCTGGCCAATAGTCATTATCCCTATTTGTAATCCAGCTTAAGCTAGATGGGAGTCCTGTAATGCTTGTAACTCCAACGCTATCAATAGTAACAACCAATCCATTATAAATAGTATCGTAAGGAATACGCATTATAATTACTTGATCGTAAGGCTGAGTTTCTGCCGCTGGATCTATTCCATCAGCCGAACTTGGATTTGTTAATTCACTACCTCCAAATGGAACTGGTATACATTGCCCCAATACATTCGAAAATGATACAATTGAGAGAATAAAAACTAGAATAAAAAACTTACTCATATTATGTGTGTGTTTTGCCTATTTAATTAATAATAGGCTTATTTATAGCAAAGCAAAAGTATGAAAAAACATTTTGTTAAGCAATAGTAAGAATATAATATTTTTGCATTTATAATGTTATAGCATATAATATGAATATAGTTAATAGAATATTATCATTTGGATTTGCACTAAGCTTACTGAGCTTAGCATTTTTATCACAATCTTGTAATAAAGACGATAGCTTTGCTGAAGGCAATATTAAGCTTGGTTTTTCTAGTGATACTATTTTATTTGATACTTTATTTACTACTATAGGCTCTTCTACATACACTTTACTTGTTAGAAATAAAGAAGATAAGCCAGTAAACATCTCACAACTATTTATTGCTGGTGGAGCTAGTTCTCCTTTCAGAATGAATGTGGATGGGGTTTCTGGATACAGACATACCGATGTAGAAATTGCTGCTAATGATAGTATGTACATTTTTGTGGAAGTTACTATTGATCCTAATTCGGGCACTGGGCCAATGCTTGTTACCGACAGTATAATATTTGAAACCAATGGTAATATACAGGATGTGGATTTAATTGCTTACGGTATCGATGCATATTTTATTACTCCCAATTTGCATATTAGTGGGCTTCCACCTTTAAATATTGTTGCTGGCGAAGGTGTTGATACCACATGGACCAACGATAAGCCAATAGTTATTTATGGATATGCCGTAGTAGATTCCACAGCTTCATTAACCATTGAGGCAGGTACAGAAATATATTTTCATACTGGTGGCGGACTTTGGATTTATAAAGGTGGAAATATAAAAGTAAATGGAACACTTAGTGAACCTGTTACATTTCAAGGAGATAGGCCTGAAGATTATTATGAGAATCTGCCTGGCCAATGGGACAGAATTTGGATAAATGAAGGTAGCGTTGATAATATTATAAATTATGCAATTATTCGTAATGGATTTATAGGATTACAAACTGAGCTATTATCTAGCGATATGGGCAATAAGAATATTATAAGCAATACCATTATAGAAAATATGTCGGGAGTAGGAATATTAAATCGCGCACATAGTATTGATGCCGAGAATATTCTTATAAATAACTGCAAACAGTACTGCTTAGCTATTACAATGGGTGGCGAACATGAATTTAGACATTGCACTTTTGCTAACTATTGGAGTTATGATACTCGTAAAACTCCTACTGTATACATCAATAATTATTATAAGGATAATCTAGACCAAGTTCACCCCTTTGATTTAGATGCTAGTTTCTATAATACTATTGTATATGGCGGCAATGAAGAGGAGATAATTATTGACAATAACGATGATGGAGGAACATTTGATTTTGTATTCGATCACGGATTAATTAAAAGTCAACAAGATATTTCTGATGCCACACAATGGATTTCTATATTAAAGAATGATTCCCCAGACTTTGATAACACATCAAATACAAGCGACTATCACATAGGCGAAAACTCCGCCGCTATTGATGCAGGAAAAGCTGGCATAGCTCCTACTCTTGATTTGGACGGAGTAAGCCGCGACGCTTCCACTCCCGATTTAGGGGCTTATGAAAATCAATAATCTATTGGTCAGCAATTAGTATCTATAGGTTTGTAGTAGTTTTATTATTATTCCAAATTCAAAGAGTATTTTAAAATATAATCAGTAGTTTTGTAATCAGTCCCGTTGACAATCAAATTTGACTATTAATTCCAGATTACTGACACACTGATTTCTGAATGACACCAACTTCACTATAAATCATCACTTTTTTCGTAACCTTCATAATAATAAGATTGCTCAATACCTTTAAAAATAATTTCTCTATTATTTATTTCATCGGTTAAGTTTGCTGAAAGCAAAGTTTTAATTTCTAAACTATTAATAGGACTTCTTTCCATAGCTTGCAAATAAAGCATTTTATCTACTGATTGCCAGTTTACTAGTTTCTTTAGCTTTGTTTTTATAAGTATATCGAGCCAAATACGCATAGTTCGACCATTGCCTTCCATAAATGGATGAGCAATATTCATTTCTACATATTTATCAATAATTTCATCAATAGTATTATCAGGCATTTGCTCAATCTTTACCAAAATTTCATTAAGATAAAGTGTGTTTGCAAATCTAAAACCTCCTTTTGCTATATTTTTCACACGAATTTGTCCTGCAAAACTATATAAACCACTAAATATATAACTATGAATTTGCTGCAAGCCATTAGTTGTACCAATTTCAATTTTATCAATATCACCTGTTTCAAACAAGCGATAAGCTAATTCCAAACTTTTTTTATCAATATTATTCATTTGTCAAAATTTATAAAAGCAAATATAATTATATAAAGCTATATACTCTTCTCCTGAGCAAAGCCGAAGAACACCATTCATCCTTCACCCTTATTCTTACCCCTTAATCACATCCTTATATTTCTGAGTTTTATCAGCACTCCAATAATGCTCACCAAGAATTTTACTAACAGCTTTTTTAGGCATAACTTTCTCAAGGTTACGATAGAGAATAATGTCATACTTACGGTGGAAATTTATCCAACAACCATTACAACCATTCTTATGCTCATCGTGTATTTTTATGGTAGATGGCTTATTAATGATCTCTTCAAGAGTTTCCTTATTTAAGTTACCAAGGATAAGTTGTTTATTTTGGCAAATAGGAATATCTCCATTAGGATATATAACAAGGCTATCTTTTATACTATTACAGCTCAATTTAAGATTTCCATCTCTAAAGTGAGTATATAGAGCCATAAAGTCGTAATTCTCTTCAAAATCCTTTACTACTTCAGGAATCTCATCAATAGTATAATCTAAGGAGTTTTGGGTATGATGATCCGCAGATTTGGTATCGAAAAACTCCATGGTATTATAAATACCAACTCGCATATCGGCACCATAGGTTTTACAAACGGCAGCAACATGTTTTAGGTCTTCAAAATTATTGAAAGGCGTAAGAGTAAACATCATTGATATAGGCACTACACCTTGCAATTCTTTCATTACTTTTATTACCTTATCGTAGCCATCCACACCTCGCAAACCGATATAAGCTTCCTTATCGCCATCCAAAGAGATGAACAAACGCATTGGCTTATATTTCTTTACAGCTTCAATAAGTTTATCTGGCCTTAGTGCATTGGAAAGTAAGTCGTATTTAGGATGATTTGCTGAAAGATATGTAAGTATTTCATCAGCCTCTGGGTGAAGCAAAAACTCTCCACCTTCAAGACCAATAACAGTATCTTTATCTACCGCTTTACTAGCTAATATCTCTTTGATTTTGGCAAAAGAAAGATGTTGCTTAGGGCTTTTTGCCCAAATGAAACAGTGGTTGCACTTAGAATCACATCTATCTGTTGCATAAAGCATTACGGTAGATAACTTTTTATTCTTCGGTGAGATATTGTTGTTCACCATTTTAGTACCACGTTTTATATAATCTGATATTTTATACATTCTCTATTTAGTTTTAATTGCTGACATTAGCTCATAGGTATTTACCAGTGATTTTAGGTCAGACTTATTGGTATTATCCTTGCTTTCGCAAATATTTAAAAATATTTTTATCTCATCGTAATATCCTGACAGAACTAACTGATTATGCTCCTGAACAGGTAAAAAAGAATTTCTCTCAAATAGAAATGTCTTTGTTATTACTGGTTTCTTTATCTTCTCCAAAGGAATCCCTATTATACTCTTAGGCTTATCTATAGCAACCAACTCATCAGAGTTAGTACTTTCCAAATAAGCTTTATCAGTATTTATAAAGAAAGCCTCTTCAGCTTTTGCCCACCAATAATCAGTTGAAAGCTCCACATTACCGATTACATTATTTGCATGTTTTAAATGCAATAAATAAGTAATTACACCCTTTGATTTTTCAATCTTCTGAGCGGATTCAATCTTAGCATCGCCAAATATATAATTTACTATATCCAATGGGTGAATAAATAAGTCAAGTATAGCATCTCCTTCAGGATAAAAGCCAACCTTATATTTATAATTATAATGTGAGGCTCCCTTTACATTATCCTTCATTATTTGATTAATTGGAGCATAGCGCTTTTGCATACCCACAACTACAATTCCCTTACTACTTTTCTCTGCTTCAATTAATTGCTCTAATTCTTCACTAGTAAAGCAAGGTGGTTTCTCCACAAAAACATTCTTGTCTTTTAATAATACTTGCTTTATAAGTTCAAAATGCGATGCTGGATTGGCAGAAATAAATACTCCATTAATCTCTGAATCATTTAATGCAATATCCAAATCACTTATACCTTGAACATCTTCATAGTTCTCATTTATCACCTTTGCAGTAGCTTCACTATTAGAAACTATATATTTTAAATCAACATTAAGATAATCAATTATAGGGTAAAGATTATTTATAGAATGATTGCCAATACCAATAAAAGCATACTTTTGAGTATACTTTCTAGTAAGGAATTTAATCTTTCGATCGCTTTTATACTTTTCAATAAGTTTTTTCATGGAATGAATATACTTTTATATTTAGAACTCGGCAAATGTAATGAAAATGTAGTCTTGATTATTTAATGAAAGCCAAAAAAAACTAGCCTCTTGTAAACGTCCAATTATCATTATCGCTAAGCTTATCGTTATACGAATAGCCATCAATGTTAAAGAGTTTTATTTCGTCTGGATTTTGAATTTTATTCTTTATTATATAATTACTCATTAACCCCCGAGCCATTTTGACATAAATAGCAATCATTTTGTATTTACCATCCTTATACTCTTTAAATGAAGGAGTTATTATTCTAGCTTTCATATCTTTAGACACAACAGCTTTATAATACTCATTTGAAGCAAGATTTATTAATACATCATCACCA
>JAOZSY010000157.1 GCA_029939445.1 Bacteroidales bacterium | reverse complement strand
GGTTTTTTCTTTGAACTATTAAACATGGCTTTCCTCCTTAATTGGTTCAATAATAATACTTTCTATCTTTGTTGGGCACACCATTACACAAACTCCACAACCTGTACAGCCATCAAGAACATGTGGAATAATTTTCCCTGTTTTGTTATCATTTGACATAATAATAGCAGTCTCTCCTATCGGACATTCTGTAACACAAAGGTCACAAATCTCTCTATCAAAAGTTTTATCACTTAAAGGAGAGGGTTTCCCAGAGTTAGAATCTGGAGAACGATATATTCCTTCAAAATTTGCAGCTCTCGGATTTCCTTTAAATCCTTTCCCTTGATGTGCTAAGCAAGTTTCTTCATTTACTTTTGCAATACCCATTTTTACAATGGATTTCATTGCAACAATCTGCACTGAGAAAGGATTAAAACCAGGCTTAGTAGCATCATGGGTTTTAGAATACTCTTTCAAAGCTTCGCCACCAGCTATTTCAAATGGTGTAAAATTAAGAACTGCTGTCGGGCAAGTTTCTACACATTGCAACGAATCACAAGAAAAATCGCAAGCTTGTTCTCTAACATCAATATATGGAGTACCATAATCTAAACCTTCATCCAAATCAGCAAGTTTTATTGCCTCAACAGGACAAATCTGAACACACAATCCGCATTTAATACAAGCATAAATAAATGTTTCTTCATCTATAGCCCCTGGAGGGCGTAAAAATCTTGGCTGTCGAGTAAATTGTGGACCGGCAACCTTATTATAATAGCCAATTCCCCCTCCTAAGAGAGTTAATCCTGCTACTGCAATACTAGCAGATTTAATGAATTCTCGTCTGCTGTTATCTTTGTTTTGTGCCATAATAAATTATTAAAAGGTTAAACAAAAGCTATTAAACTAATTCTTTTCTTCAAGAATATAAATTGGAGCTTCATCTCTCAAAATAAATTTTGGTTCAGAGAAAGGAGCTAGTCTTTCTAAAAAATCAAATATAACTAAAAGTGGTGAACCATAGAAGAATTTAACATCATCATTATAGTCCCATAAATGTTCTACATAATTATATAGGTCAAATGGAGTATCACCCACATTATCGTAATCGCGATCAAAGCCCTGATACTCATCAAAATAATTTCCATTCCAATAATTGCCAGAAGCAGTAATTCCTTCAGCTATTACATTGGACAAATTATCGTGAAAATTATTATTTGTAATATCATTTCCCAACTGATTGGTATGAAAAAACATTCCCGCACCACAGAAAGCGATTTCATTTCCTTGTATAGTATTACGTTTTTCGGGCACGAAAGGAGAAACATCAAAATGGACTCCTTCGGTAGAATAAATAAATTTATTATTAAGTATTTGATTTGATGAAGTTTCTTTCAGACCTAAACACATACCACTAACACCATTACAACCTTGAATAAGATTATTAACCATAATAGTTTTCTCACTATACATAAGAAAAACACCTACCGAATTATTAAAAAACTCATTTCCACGAATATAATTATGGTGAGCATACATAAAGTGAATACTATAACGATTTCCAACTCCTTTATTCTCAATAAAATAATTTCCTACGGAATACCAAACAACCATATCTCTTACATCATGCCAATAATTACCTTGAACTATATTTCCTTTAGCCCACCATAACCGTATTGCATCACCCTTTAGAGCTTTTTCTCTCCTCGAAAGTGAAGAAATATCATTATGATATATAAAGTTACTATCAGATTGTAAAATATCTATACCAAATAGACATTCATCAATTTTGCAGTTATCAATAGTACAACGACTTCCAATTAATTTCACTCCTGCATCAATATTATTATGCGACCCTCCAGAATTACTGATTTGGAGGTTCCTTAAAACAACATTATTTCCATTTATAATAATAACACTAGCAATTCCTCTACCATCAATTTTAGCTTTCCCTTGTCCGTCAATTACAATTTTATTCTGATTAATAATAACTGGACCTGAATAAATACCTGGCAAAAGCACAATAGTATCGCCATCATCAGCGGCATCAATTATTGGCTGTAGAGGGATTGAATCTTCAATTTGGTAGTTTAAATCTATTTCAAAATAGTTTCCAAATATCTTTTCCTGAGCAAAAGAACTATTACTCATAAAAATAATTAAAACTAATAAAGCATAAACCCGTATCCGAATAAAACTTGGGATAGAAAAATGCAAGAAACTCTCCTTAAAAGAAAAAACTTTCATTATTTATTACTAATTTCCTTACGTTTCATTAATATTGCGAGCACAAAGAATACAAATGTACCAACAGCTAATAGGAATCCATAATTAGGATACGACATAGTAATAAACTGTGCTACTTTACCTTCGCCAAACACTGTTGGCATAAATGGCTTTATTCCAGCAAAAGCTCCTCCACCGTGGAGTCCCATATGATGTCCATACCAATACAGAGAATATATATAAAGACCAAGGAAATATACTGGTATTGAACCAGCTATTATAGCAAAGGCTCCACATAGTTTTTTAGTTCTAAACATAAATATTAGACCTAGAAGTCCAAAAGCAGTAAAGAAATATCCTGATTTTTTTAAAATAAAGTCTAAAAATTTTAGATAAGTTGGAATCTCATCTTGGGATAATGTTTCTGCAGCATATACTGGATAAGGAACATGATCACCATCTTCATTAATGTCGTTAGCTCCTTGTACAATTGGGTACATACCAATAAAATGGTTTATCTTATTCATTTCGAAAAGACAATCAGCACCAGCTTGATCTGCAGCAAGCTCAGACCTTTCACTAACACCTTCGCATCCATTATAAACTCCGTCATATTTAAATTCTATCCTAATACCTTTAGGATACATTGATTCTGGATATTGGATACTCTTTAAAGTCACCCACCAAACAGGAGCGAAATATGTGGCAATAAGAAGAAGTATTCCTATTCCTGCAAAAATTTGATATTTTTTCATTCAACTAATAATTTAATAATAATGTTTATCAACTCAGAAACCCCACTTAAAAAGTGAGGCTTCCAATATTGATTAAATTGATTTTATTTTGCTTCAACACCAGCAAGCTTAAGCATATAAGCTGTAGCATCTTTAATATCGTTATCAGAGCAATCAGCACACGCACCTTTAGCGGGCATAACACCATTCTCACCAGTAAAACCTTCTAAAGAATTAGTGTAGATCTTATCAAAGCCTTTTTTAGCAATAATTTCCCACTTAGCTTTATCTTTCATTGAAGGTGCTCCAGCAACTCCTGTCATATGGCAAGCTACACATGTTTTATCATATACAGTTTTACCATTATCAAGATTTACTTTTGTATCAGAACTTCCAGTTTCAGCAGCAGCTTGTGGTTCATCATTCATTCCTTTAAGAACCTTTGCTGACTTAATTTTCATATATTCAATAATTTTATCAGCAGCTTCATCAGACACATTCTGATTAGGCATAGCTAACTTAAACTTCTGACGCATAGCTTCAATATCTGGCTCATCATAATGATCTTCTGTTTCCATCAACCAAGACTTCAACCACTTATCATCACGACGTTTGTCTATCATAAGCAAGTCTGGACCATTATACTCTTTACCAAACATATGACAGGCATTACAACCATGGTTTAAATATTCCATCTCACCAGGAAGCATATTCTTCATTTCTATTGCAGAAGGTTTAAATGCTTGCATTTTCATATCAACTTTTATTCTTTCTGAATAAGCTAATAATCTTTCTCCTTCAGCTTTTTCATTAAAAGCAACAGTAAAATAGCCTTGAAGAACTCTTCCATCTGCATTATGAATACAGTCTATAAGTAATGGATACATTCCAGCTTTTTCAGCCTTAAAGTTCAATGTTGCAGTTTCACCTGGTCTCCAACGATACATTTGATCGTAAGCAGAAATCTCATATACATAATGATCTAATTTAGATTGACCATGGTTAGTAATATGAATTTCAACATCTTGACCTTGCTCTACACTAATATTAGCAGGAGTAATTTTCCCATCATTAATAGTAGCATATATATGAACAGTATTACCTTTTACTACAACTTTCTCACTTCCCAAATCAGTAGAATAGGAAGAAATTTTATTAGTAGTAATATCAGTACCAACTTTATAAATATCTATAGGTGTATATCTATTAACATCAATCAAAGTTGTATAATGAGGCTCTCCCAATGGTATTGGCAAGTCATAAATAATAGTCATTTTAGCTTCTGGTCCACCTTTAATATCAATTAATTGGTGATTTTGAGGATGTAATGGTCCTACTGGATTAAAGCGGTCAATTGACAATTTATTTAATGAAATTAAGAAATCTCCTCTTGGATCTAAAGCATCGCCATGAGCAGTTACTAAGTGACCAATATTATAATGAGAAGGTACTGTTGATAATACTTTAAGATCTAAATAATTCCATTTAGTAATTCTTGAGTCAACATAAATAGATGTATAGATTACACCTGGATCATCATCAAATTGGTTATGCAATGGACCTAATCCAACCTCAACACTACCATGAAGAGCATCTTCAAGGCGAATAATAGGAATACCATATTTATCGTGACCTTCAAAGTTTTTGTCTTTAATGGCTTTCATTATTTTCTCAAAAGAATATACCCAAGCATGAGAATCTAATTTACCAGCAACAATAATATAGTTACCCGTTGTAGGATCAACATCAACACCGTGAGGAGATTTTGGTTCAGGAATTAAATATAATAAACCCTCTTCAATTGCAACCTCAATAGGAATTACTTTATGACCATTTATAAGTTTATATTTACCAGCTTTTACTACTTCAGCAGCTTTTTTCCAGTTCGTTACGTGAAGGAAATCCACATCACGAGAAGAACAACCTGCCTCAAATGGAGGACGACCACTTTCTATACCACCGATATACATCTCAGAGCAGAAAGAGTTAGTAAATCCCCAACCATAACTAGCTAATTTACCAGCATCAGAAAGATCTTGAGTATAAGGAGGAAATTCAAAAGTAAATGAATTCTCTTCATCAACTATTCCTGTTTCGTTATTAAATTTCCAATAAGTAAGACCACCACGCCAATATTTTTCAAAATTAACCTGATTTAAAGTATAGTACTTTCTATCTAAAGGAGCAGGATACTGACTAGCTTCCATAATATACTCCGAATTTGGAGTAAAGAAGTTACCACCGTGATCACTACGGAAAATTGGATTCTGAACAACTGATTTTAGCTCAAAATCTACAAGGCTTACGATATAAATTCTTGGGTTAGCTTTATCATTAACAGTAATCCATTTACCATTATAAATACCTTCAGTTTCAGAAAAACCTGGATGGTGAGTATCACCCCATAGGATCTCTTGCCCGTCAATAAAACCTTTAGCCATTAAAGCTTTGGTCTCTTTACTATATCCATATCCATTATATGGTTGATAAGTAGTAGTAGGTATATATTTCATCATTCTCATAGAAGGAACAGTGTACATTGGCATATTACCTGCTTGTCCTCCAGAGTTGATAGCTACATACTTGTCTGCTACATTATCGGGAGTATATGTCTTAGCCGCAGCTAAAATATCCGCCGCAGTTATTCCTCTTCTTTTTATGACTTCTCCAAAGGACTCATTTCCTCTTGGAGCTCCAATATCGCTTGATGTAACAGCTTTGCTATTGTCATCGCAACTTGTAAACATAAGTGCAATGCCAAATAATGCTGCCATCATTCGATATCTTTTTATATTGTATTTTATATTTTTCATGATATAAATATTTAAATTATTAATACTATCTTTATTAACTATCTCTATTTTTTCTTATTAAGTTCGATAGTAAGCAGCTCTTTGGCTCTTAATCCTACGTCAGCAGTTTTAACCTGATATTGGAAATATTGTTCTGACCAAAGGAAAGCATTATAATAATCTCCTTCGCTTGCATATTTCTCATATTTTTCCTTTACAGGACCTGCTTGACCCAATTGTGCAAATGCATCTTCAACAAGAGCTTTCACATAAGGATAATCTTGATAATTGTTGTCTTTTAAATATTTTACAACACTATTAATAACATCTTGAGTTCCACTAAGAACTTTAAGTTTATCTTCATAATTCTTTTTATATCCAGCTTGATCTTCAGCAGTTAATTCTATTTCACCACCTTCATCAGTTTCTACAAAACCTTTAGGTTTTATCATTAGAATACCTTCCATTTCGAGGTGTAATGCAGAACAGAATTCAGTACAGTAATATGGGAAAGCACCTGACCGT
>JAOZSY010000401.1 GCA_029939445.1 Bacteroidales bacterium | reverse complement strand
AATTATGTTTGCTTGTGCCAGTGGAAACTGTTATAAGGAGGTCTTAGCCTTGCAAATAACGTTAAGTATATGAAAAGTAAGCGATTTCGAAGTACAAATGTTTCAACTTACAAGAGAGGTGAAACGGGCTGCAAGCCCTGATAATACTACGGTCTCGCTTATTTTTTATATACATTGTTAGCATGCGTTATTCCTTAATTATTTTCTTTAAAGTCAATATGTTTTCATTCTCTAATTCAATGAAATAGATTCCTTTTGAAAGTTCTTTAATACTGATTTCATTTGATTTGTAAATAACTCCTTGTTTTATTTCTTTTCCATTGATGTTGAATATCTTGTATGCTGTTTTTCTGTCAATGTTTTTTATTGAAATACTGCTTTTCGTTGGATTGGGAAAGACGGATATTATTTCTATGCTTTCTGTTTCTTCAATACCTGTTATTATTTCTTCACAATCTTGATGATTCCAACCATAGTTTGGATGAAACGGGTTCAAAAATAAGTCAACAATACTATCTTGATAACATCTAAGAGGTCCGTTCATTGTTCCATCTAATGTTGGAAACATAAAAGATGTATTTCCTATTCCGTCAATTACATGATGACCAAATTCAATAACAATTCCATCTCCACATGTGATATATTGAATTTTTCTTTCATCATCGTTTACAATTATTGTACCTGTGGAATCAATAATCATTTTCAATGGTGAGCCGTCATATGTTGGAAAATAGTCAAGGATAATTGTATCCCCTGTATTTGCACTAAAGTCATACAATAAATGAAATTCATTTTCTGCAAAAAAGAACACACTATCATTTTCAGAATGCATGTAATGATAAATGATATTTGTCGTGTCGAGATAACGTTCGACTTCGATCATTTTTCTGCATTGTATTCCGTTAATTGTAGTGTCAGAAATTGATTCAATCGTTTTAAACGAGGTCAAGTCTGGATTAATGGTCCCTTGAGTGTAATGCCAAATTGATCCTATTGGTGCAAATTCTTGGGCATTATTTTGCATTGTTACTGTGATTAGAATCAAAAGAAATAGAGTCTTTTTCATTTTTTGTTTATTTAATGCATGCTAACGAGTGAATATAATGACCTTCCATTTATTATCGTTTATTGTCGTTTATAAACGGAAATATAAAAACTATATCTACTAATGGGAGCTTTTACATTTTTAATTTTAATATTGTCACAAAACTAATCAAAATAATAATACAAATAGTAATAATTAATATAAATAAAAGTAACAACTGGTAATTATACAATGGATTAATTATACAATGAATTAATTATACAATGGATTAATTATACCATTAAACCATTAAATAATTAATTACCTTAATTCTTTCCTCCAATAAGTCGTCCCATTCCTTGGTTAAGCTTGTTTTGCATAATGTCGAATTTGCGGTATTCTACCATTATATCATTTTGCTCTTCGGTAGATAGCTCTTTTTCTGAAAATTTGGTTAGCAGCTTTTTCTTCATCTCACTTATCTTGCGAACTTTCAAACTATAGATACATTCGTAGCACGCCCGTGCAACAACTTCTTGGTCGTTTTCGGCAGTTATGGATATTTGATGCTTGTCGAACCATATTGGACTTAAAGTATAATTCTCAGAGAGTAAATCTCCAGCTACTTTTCTTATTTCATCATTCTCATGGTTTACAAAAAAACTGGATTTTAGTAGTCGATTATCTTCGTAAGCAGTAGCATACTCCTTGTAAATTGAGTTAAAAACCACATCTTCAAGTTCAATTTCATCTTCTAGCAAATCGCCAATAATAAATTCTATTACCGAAATATCACTCTCTTCACTTGCACTGAGCGTAGCTGAAGGGTCCTTTGCACTGAGCGCAGCCGAAGGGTCATCTTCTATTCTTGCA
>JAOZSY010000022.1:3140-20636 GCA_029939445.1 Bacteroidales bacterium | reverse complement strand
ATTGAATTGAGTAAAAAGAAAGGTGCGAGTATATCCCAGTTTATCGATTATTGGGGCGAGAATAAAGAAAAACTAAAAATAGATTTAGCGGGGGATAAAGATTCAGTACAATTATTAACCATACATAGAGCTAAAGGTCTAGAATTTCCTGTAGTTATTTTTCCAATTATAGAAATTGATGCGACACTAAGGGGAAGAGATATTTTGTGGGTAGAGCCTGATGAAGAAATTAAGGAGAAAGTTCCTAAAGTTCTAATAGGTGATTATAAATATGGTTTAAATAGCCAGTTTGCTGATATAATAAGTCAGGAAATGCATCGCAAAGAATTAGATGCTATGAATATGATATATGTGGCTTGTACAAGACCAACACATGAGTTACATCTATTTTTTAATAAGGAAAAGGATTCTCAAAAATATTGGAATGCATGTGATTCTATTAATTGGGAAGATGAGCGAGTATTTGTTAAGGAAGATAATATGGTTCAAATAGGGGAGGATAAAGAAAACACCAAGCATATTGATAAAAATGAAAATAGTGTTTCCATAAATAGTTTTATAAGTAATTTCTGGAAAGATAAGATACATCTGCAGCGAGATATTAGTAGAAATAAAGCACTACGTGATAAAGGTACTCAGCTACACTATTTACTTTCTATAACCGATAGTGAAACAAATATTGAAAATCTTATTAGTACAAACCTTAAGAAAGGAATGATTTCTGAAGAACATGCTTTGGAGTTTGAGACAATAATAAAAGGCTTGCTCGCAAATTCCGAAACTAAATATTTATTTTCTACAGAGAATGAATATTTAAACGAAAAAGAAGTTATTACTCCCGATAATAGAATAATTAAGCCAGATAGAATATTGCTAAACAAAAATGAAATTATAATAATAGATTATAAGTACGCAAGTTTTGAGAATATTACTTCAAAAGATATGAATAAGTACCAGAAGCAGCTTGAAAACTATCAGGAGGTATTATCTAAGATATATGGAAAACATGTACAAGCATTGATTTTGTTTTTATCTCCTGTTAAAATAGTTAATGTAGTTAGTTAATATTTATTATAGTTATTTAACCACTATTAACATTTGCCACGCAATTTTTTAGAAACTAATCCGAATTTCTATATTTTTTTTGTTAAAATTTCAACAAATCATGTATTTAGCCTATTTATTTATATAATAATTAGGCTTATTACCTAGAGCTATTGAATAAAATAACAACTTTAATATTTTAATAGGTAACAGGTGACAGATATTTTATTGAAACCCTAATATACAATGTTTTATGCTTTCTTTTACGGTTATATGGGGTTATTATTAAATTAAGATTATCTATGTTTATTGTCTATAAATGTAATTAATTGTTCAATTTGTTAAAATATTATCCACTTTTTTTTGCAATTATTAATAATCTATAGTATATTGCACTCTTAAAATCTACATAAAAGTATTTTTTAATAAGCTGGTTTTTATGCCAGACACTAAGTACAGAATACAATTTATTAAATATATAGATTTTATTATAAATACAGTTTAAAATTAATTATTAACAAACATTACATTATTATGCGAAAAATTATGTTTTTACTTGCACTCTTCTTATTTACAGGAATGCAATTAGTACAAGCGCAAAAAACTGTAACCGGGAAAATTACTGATGCCAAAGATGGTAGCGGAATTCCAGGTGTGACAGTCCTTGTGAAAGGAACAACTATTGGAACTATAAGTTCAATGGATGGTACTTATGAAATCTCATTCGACGAAAAGTACAATGTACTAGTATATTCGTTCGTAGGAATGGGAACTCAAGAAATAGAGGTTGGTTCACAATCTACTATTGATGTTAAGATGGAATCAGGCATCACTGAAATTGAGGGAGCTGTAATTACAGCACTTGGTATTTCTAGAGAGAAGAAATCTCTAGGTTATTCTACTCAAGAGGTGAGCGGAGAAGATCTTAATACTGTTAAGAACGAAAACTTTGTAAACTCTATCTCTGGTAAAGTTTCGGGTGTTCAGGTGAAAACTAATAGTAATTTTGGTGGTTCTACCAATATTATTATTCGTGGTACTACATCTTTAACAGGAGACAACCAAGCATTATTTGTTATTGATGGTGTGCCTGTTAATAATTCAAACACAAATGCATCTTCTCAAAGACAGGGTGGAAGTGGTTATGACTACGGTTCAGCTGTATCAGACATCAACCCTGACGATATTGAGTCAATCAATGTACTTAAAGGTGCGGCTGCAACGGCTCTTTACGGATCACGTGCTGCAAATGGTGTTATTATTATTACTACCAAAAAAGGTAATAAAGTAAAAAAAGGTGAAGAAGCTATAGGTATTACTTTATCTTCTTCAGTAACTATGGGAATTATTGACAAATCAACTTTCCCTGAGTATCAAACTGGCTATGGTGCTGGTTATGGTCCTTATTATAGTGGTGGAGATCACCCAGGTTTATTCGAGCATATTGATTTTAATGGCGACGGAACACCTGATTTATCAGTTCCTACAACTGAGGATGCTTCTTATGGTGAGCAGTTTGATGAGAGCCTAATGGTTTATCAATGGACTTCTTCAGTACCTGAGCACGAAGATTATGGTAAAGCTACTCCATGGGTGAATGGCGCTAAAGGTCCTATTGATTTTTTCAATAATGCTTATACTTTTAGAAATAGTGTTGCTGTAGATGGTGGCTCTGAAAAAGGTTCTTACCGTGTTTCTTATACAAACACTACTCAAACAGGTATCATGCCTAACAGTAAGTTGACTCGTAATAACGTTTCTGTTTCAGGCTCTCATGAGTTTGGTAAAGGTCTTACAGTTTCTTCAAATGTAAACTATATGAATACTTTAACCACAGGTCGTAACTCTACAGGTTATTCTAATAATATCCTTTCTAGTTATCGTCAGTGGTGGCAAACAAATATTGATGTTGCTGATATGGAGTCATTATATATGGATTTACCAGAAGGACAAAAAAGAAACGTAACTTGGAATCCTCATAGTTTAACAGACGGAACTCCTGAATATTGGGATAATTTCTATTGGACACGTTATGAGAATTATACAACTGATGTTCGTGATCGTATATTAGGTAATGTACAAGCTGATTGGAAAATCACTGATTACTTAAGTATTTTGGGTAGAGCTTCTGTAGATTATTATTCTAGTGTTCAAGAAGAAAGATTAGCAGTAGGTAGTACTTCACGTCGTTGGGGTATTTCTAGATTAGATGCTGGTTCAGGTTATTCTCGTTATAACTATAACTTCCGCGAAACTAATTTCGATATCATGGCTAATTTTACTAAGAACTTAACAAAAGACCTTAGTTTAAATGCTATAGTAGGTTGGAATGTAAGAAGAACAAATATTAATACAATATATGCTTCTACAAATGGTGGACTAGTAGTTCCTCAATTATATGCAGTATCAAATTCTATTAATCCAGTAAATGCACCTGTTGAAGGATCTCGTATTTATGGTGTTGATGGTATTTATGCTAGTGCTTCTTTAGGATATAAGAATTTCTTATATGTTGATGCAACAATTCGTAGAGATCATGCTTCAACTTTACCAGCAGAAAGCTCTTCTTATTTTTACCCATCAGTAGCAACTTCTTATATTTTCTCTCAACATTTAAAAGCTGATTGGTTAAGCTTTGGTAAAGTTAGAGTAAATTATGCTGAGGTTGGAAACAGTGCTCCTTTTGCGAGTATTTATGATGTGTATTCTAAACCAAGTCCATTTGGTTCTACTCCTATGTTCTCTGTACCTAGTACTAAGAATAATATTAATCTTATGCCAGAAAGAACTAAGAGTATTGAAGCTGGTATTGAGATGATGTTCTTGCAAAAGCGTGTTGGATTCGATTTCGCTGTATATAAGACTAATACTATTGATCAAATTCTTCCAGTATCAGTTTCTACTGCTACAGGTTACAGCTATAAGTATGTTAACTCTGGAGAGATTGAGAATAAAGGTATTGAGCTTGCTGTATTTGCTACACCAATGAGACGTGATAACTTCTCTTGGGATGTAAGATTAAACTTCTCTAAGAATACTAACGAAGTATTATCTCTTTATGATGATGTTGATAACTTAGTTCTTGGTGGTTACCAAGGTGGTATTACTATTAATGCTACAGTAGGTGAAGCTTATGGTACAATTAAAGGTACTGACTATGTTTATGTAGATCCAGAGGATAGAAATAGTGACAAAATTATTAATGGTAATAATGGTCGTTATTTAAGATCTGCTAAGTCTGATGAGACTATAGGTAATATAACTCCTGACTTTAATATGGGATTAACAAACACTTTCACTTTCTTTAAGAACTTTAGATTTAGTTTCTTATTAGATTGGCAAAAAGGTGGATCAGTATTTTCACTTGATCACTGGTATGGTGATGCTACAGGACTTTATAAGTTCTCTGAAGAAAATAATGACCTTGGTAACCCTCGTCGTGACCCAATCGTATTGATTGATCCTACTAGTGGTGATCATTCAGCAGCTAATATAGATCCTAGTAGTGGTGGTATTATCAATTCTGGTGTTATTCCAGTACTTGATGCTGCAGGTAACCCAACTGGAGAGTATGAAGAAAATGCTATGAGAATTAGAGCTAACTGGTACGGTACTGATGGTTATGGTGTAAGCCCTAATGCTCGTTTCGTATATGATGCTTCTTACCTTAAATTAAGAGAAATGTCTTTAACTTATGTTCTTCCTAAAGAAATATTAGGAGAAGGTTTCTTTAAAGGTGCTTCATTTAGCTTAGTAGGTTCTAACATATGGATTATTTTTAAGAATCTTCCAGATGCAGATCCTGAAGCAGGTTTAAGCTCAGGTAACCTTCAAGGTTTCCAAAGTGGTGTGATGCCAACTACTCGTAATTTTGGTTTTAACGTAAACTTACAATTTTAATAACAATCGACTATGAAGAAAATTTTATTTATATTATTAGTATTTGTTGTAGCATCTTGTTCAAAAGATTTTGAGGAGATGAATACCAATACTAAGAGTCCGGTTGCCGTTTCCGGTGAGACGTTGTTTACCAACGCCCAGAAAAATCTGGCAGATCAATTAGCAAGTGTTAACGTGAACACCAATATTTGGAAATTATGGGCGCGTTATATCACTGAAACTACTTATGTGGATGAGGCTAACTACGATATAGTTAATCGTACTCAACCAGGCAATGCTTTTCGTACATATTACCGTAACATTTTACGCGACCTTCAAGAGTCAGCGGTTATCATGGAAGAAGCAACTTTTGCAGCTCCTGAAGATATTGCTGCTAAGGCTAATAGATTAGCAATTATTGAAATACTTAATGTATTTGCTTATCAAAGACTAGTAGATATGTTTGGAGATATTCCTTACACTGAAGCTCTTAAAGTTGATGAAACAACTATACCTAAGTATGATGATGCTGAAGGTATCTATTCTGATTTATTCAGTAGATTAAATACAGCTATAGCAGGATTAGATGTTGCTAATGGTAGCTTTGGATCTCAGGATGTTTATTATGGTGGTGATGTAGCTATGTGGAAGAAGTTTGCAAACTCTCTAAAACTTAAAATGGCTATTACTGTTGCCGATGTATCTTCTTTAAATTCTAAAGCTGCGGCTGAAGCTGCTGTTACTGATGGAGTTATAACTGATGCAAGTGAAAATGGTACTTTAGTTTATTTAGGTGCTTCACCTAATACTAACCCATTATATCTTGATTTAGTTGCTAGTGGACGTCACGATTTTGTTGCTACTGCTGACATCATTGATACTATGAAGTTTTATGTTGACCCTCGTATGGATCTATATTATGATTTGGCTCCTGGTGCTACTGTGCAAGTAGGTGGTGCATATGGTTATAGTAATGCTTATGACCTTTATTCTCATCTTACAGCTACAATTGAAGAACCTACTTTTGAGTCGATGCTTATAAGTGTTGAAGAAGTTGAGTTTTACTTAGCTGAGGCTATTGAAAGAGGCTGGGCTGTTGGCGGAACTGCTGAAGACCATTATAATGCTGGTATTACTGCCTCTATTATATATTGGGGTGGAGATGCTGCTGCTGCAACGGCTTATTTAGCTGATGCAAATGTTGCTTATTCTACAGCTCCTGGTGCTGATTGGAAAGAGAAAATTGGTATTCAATCTTGGTTAGCTTCTTTTAACCGTGGTTTTATCGGTTATACAACTATGCGAAGATTAGATTTCCATACTTTCCCTCAACCTCCTCAAGCACGTACTGATGATGGTTCTACTCCTGTAAGATATACTTATCCTATTGATGAGCAAACTCTTAATGGAGCAAACCTTGATGCTGCTGCTGCTGCAATTGGTGGAGATAATATGTTAACTAAATTATTCTGGGAC
Source organism: Bacteroidales bacterium (assembly GCA_029939445.1). Classification (GTDB taxonomy): domain Bacteria; phylum Bacteroidota; class Bacteroidia; order Bacteroidales; family UBA1556; genus UBA6267. The sequence continues at coordinate 14,237 of JAOZSY010000022.1, read as the reverse complement.
GCAAACTAATAAGTTTATCCTAATATAATATATAGAGGCTTGCCATTTGGTGAGCCTCTTTTTTTGTTTTCAAGATATTAAGAAGGAAGCACATAGATACTAAGGTGTATAGATAATATTGATTTCTACTATTTTAGAATTCTATTGGTAAAAAAAAAGATTTAATATAATTAATTTAAGAGTGGCAACTAAGTCAGGGCGTGATTTATTTCCCTATTTGAGAGTTAGTCATAACGCGACTCAAAGTCGCACCCTGACATGCTTAGAGTTTGTATTAGGCCTATTATGCATTGCTGACTTGAACAAGGTGAGGCTAATAATATGCAATCTATTTTTAAGGATTTCGAAATAATTTTGAGGCAATTTAGTAGTGGAATTTTGATGGAAAATGTAAGTAAAAAAAGCCACTAAATAAATAATTTATTTAGTGGCTTTGTGTTTTATAGCTATAGAGTTTTTCTATAAACTTATAATTTCATAATTTGTTTAGAAATAACCAATCTTTGAACTTGATTTGTACCTTCATATATTTGGTTAAGTTTAACGTCACGCATTATTTTTTCTACTAGAAAATCTTCTGAATAACCATCGCCTGCCATTATCTGTACAGCATCTGTGGCAATTTTCATTGCATTATCAGAAGCGTAAAGTTTAGCCATTGCTGAATACATAGAAGCTTTTCTGTCTCCATTATCGTAAGCTACAGCAGCTTTATGGACTAACGCACGAGTTGCTTCCAAGGAAGTAGCCATATCAGCAAGAGTAAACCCAATAATTTGTTGTGCAGAAATAGGTTTTCCAAACTGAATGCGTTGTTTAGACCAATCACGAGCAGTTTCGTATGCGGCACGAGCCGCTCCTAAAGCTAAAGCACCAACACCATTACGAGTACGATCAAAAGTCTTCATAGCAATTAAGAAACCATGCCCTTCACCACCTAGTAAATTCTCTACAGGAACTTCTACATCGGTAAAGATAATCTCATTCTGTACCGAAGCCTTTTGCCCCATCTTTTGCATGCGAGGCTTCATTTCAATACCTGGAGCATCAGTAGGAACTACAATAGCAGATAAACTTCGGCTTCCACGATCAGGGTCAGTAAGTCCAAATACAGTTAAAAAAGTTGAAACTTCAGCATTGGTAATAAAGCGTTTATGACCATTAATTACGTATTTATCACCTTTTTTAATAATTGTAGTCTTAATACCTTGGACATCACTACCTGCATTTGGCTCCGTTAAAGCATATGCTGCTACACCTTGCTCTTCATGAATTCTACCAAAAAAACGTTTTTGTTGGTCCTCATTAGCTGCCAAAATAAGTGGAGTAAGTGCTAAAGTATTAGCCTCTATGCCAATTCCAATTCCTATACAACCAGCTCCTAATTCCTCAGCAGCAATAGCTCCTTGTATTAGTGAGTAACCGTTGCCTCCAAATTTTGTTGGAATAGGACCATTCATTAAGCCTTCACTATAAGCAGTCTTTACTACTTCCCAAGGAAATTCAGCAAGTTTGTCATATTTTCTTGCATTAGGGATAATTATCCTGTTTGTAAAGTCGCGATATTTTTCTTGAATCTCCAGCTCTACTTTGTTTAAATTAAAATCCATATTATTCTGTTTTATATGTTTTTATGTGGTTTATGTTCATTTGTTTAAAAGAAGCGCAATTTAGTAAAATTTTTACCATGTTTGATGGATATTTTTTAGCTATTCGTAAATTAATTAATTAGGAAAAGAAGTATATTTGCATACTTAGTAATTTAAAATAAGGCTGCAGCAATGGAGAAACATATTCTATCAAAAACTTCATATATAAAGGGAGTGCAATGTTTGAAACAATTGTATTTAACAAAAAAATACCCAAAGCTAAGAGATAGATTGCCTGCAGAGCGATTGGCTATTTTTAGTAGAGGAACTAATGTTGGGATATATGCTCAAGAGCTATTTCCTGGAGGAATTGATGCGGGGCCAAAGCATTATACACAATATCAAAAAGCAGTTGCTCGAACTAAAGAACTGATGGGGAATGGCCAAGAGGTTATTTATGAAGCTGCATTCCAGGCTGATAAAACTCTTATACTACTTGATATCTTGGTTAGGAATGGTGATAAATGGGATGCCTATGAGGTTAAAAGCTCAGTTAAACTTTCTAGAACGTATTATAATGATGCTGCGTTGCAGTATAATGTGATTGTAAATTCTGGCATAGCTTTAAATTCATTCTCTCTAATTTATATAAATAAAGATTATAAACTCGATGGAGATATTAATATTCAGAAACTGTTTATTATAACCGATGTTACACAAGATTGCATTAAACAGCAAAGCTTTGTAAAAGATAAAATAAGAGAGGAATTAATAATGCTGAATCAGGATGAGTCTCCAATAATTGGGGTTGGTAAACAATGCTTTGAGCCCTACGATTGTGATTTTATTGGTCATTGTTGGAAGGGTATTAAGAGACCTTCTGTTTTTGATATTCCATCCATAGATATTAGTCGTCAATTTGATTTATATAATAAGTACGGTGGTTTGCCTAATATTCTACAAAATGAAAAATCAATAGACGAATTTGAGACTATTGAAATGAACTGTCAGATAGAGAAAATGCCACATTTAGATCTTTCTGAAAATACATTGAATGATTTTGAGGAATTATATAATTCAAAGAATCAAAAATATGCAGTAAAGATTTTGTATTTTATTCCAGCTTTGCCATTGTATTCAGGAACTAAACCATATCAAAAGATTGCTTTTGCATATTCATTAATGCCACTTGATGGCTCAGGTAATGTGGAATTATTTATAGCTAATGGGCAAAATAATCCTAATGAAGAAATATTTGATAGGTTATTGAATGATTCTAAGAATATAGATTTGTTGGGATATAATATTAACACAAATTATATAGAAGTATTAGACCTTCAGCAGATAGTAGATAATGGTGAGTATTATCATCCTGCTATGAATACGGATTATTCTAATAAATTACTCTCTAAAGCAATGGATATAAGGCCACAATGGGGAGCTATAGAGAGTGATATAGTTGCAGCTCAGTATTATGATGAGATATTAAGAGGCCATAAAAAAAGTAAAGAGAAATTATTGCTTATTAAAAACTATTTGCAAAAGGAAGTGGAGTTGGTTGGAAAATTCTTTGATTATCTTAGTCAGTAATAGCTGAGTTATACGAAATAGATTGTAAAAAAAATAGAAGAATTATAAGAATTATAATTCTTCTATTTTTTAAACAGTTTTCTTTTTAAAAAGCTCTAATGGTATAACCCACACTTACTTGAAATGATTTGTTTAATATTGAAGGAGCTCCGTCATCTGATTGAAACACCTTATTTGTGCCAGCTTCATACCTAAAGTCAAAATTTAACCCATTGGCAACTAATCCTATTCCCAAAGCCCAACTTAAATCAAAGTTTGCTGGAGATTGATCTATTTCAAATACCTCGTTCTCATAAATAACCTCTCCTTTATCATTCTCAAGATCAATAGTTCCTGTAAAGCTTTCGTGAATTAAATAATTGGAAACAATTCCTCCATCAAAATGGAAGTAATTAGATCTATCACCCATTTTTAATTGTAGCATAAAAGGTATGCTAAAGTATCCTAATTTTTGCTCCATCTTTAATAAGCCACGTCTAACCTTGTCTTCGTAATAGTACTGAAATGCTGATCCTTTTCCTGAATATAGCAATTCCGTTTGCAATGCAACATGGTCTCCAAAAGAATAATTTATAATAGCACCTCCTAAAAATTTAACTTTTGGATCTGGAATAAAGTCTTCCATACCCACACCAGTTAAATTTGTTGAAGCTCCACCAATTTTGCCACCGACGCTAAGTTGCCCCATAACACTTGATGTGCCTATAAAAATAAATATAATTAATATTGAGAATATCCTTTTCATTATATGTTTAGTTATTGATTTATTATTTATGTTTTCAGAATGCTAAAATATATAAAAATCTAATCAATAATATATACAAGTTATATTCATTTAGATTTTTATATTTCTAGTAAATTAATATCGTATTAATAATGTAAAAAGGAAACAATGTTAATACTACATTTGCAGTATTAATAATAAATTTATTAAAGTTGCAAGATTTAACAAAAGGTAGTGTAGGTAAGAATATCCTCTTGTTTTCATTGCCATTATTAGCGGGTACTTTATTTCAACAATTATACAATGTTATAGATAGTATAGTTGTGGGGAATTATATAGGTAAAGAAGCACTTGCTGCAGTAGGAGCGTCGTTTCCTGTGATTTTTGTTGCAATTTCGTTACTCATTGGTGTTTCATCAGGTATATCTGTGGTTATTTCACAATATTATGGAGCAAAGCAGTTCGATAATGTTGTCAAAGCCATAAATACCTTTTATGCATTTGTCTTAGTAACATCTATCTTTTTCTCATTTTTGGGAGTTTATTTTGCAAGAGATATTTTTGAGTTGCTTAAACTTCCAGCAGAATTGCTAGATGATGCAACATTATATCTTCAGATTTATCTTGGGGGAATGGTTGCTATGTTTGGGTTTTTTGGTACAAACGCAATATTGCGTGGTATGGGAGATTCTAAAACACCTTTATACTTCACTATAGTATCTACAGTGTTGAATATTGTACTTGACCTTTTATTTGTATTAGTATTTCATTGGGGAATTGCTGGTGTTGCCTATGCTAGTGTAATATCTCAAGCAGTTAGTTTTATTGGCGCAGGTGTTTATTTAAATAGAGGCTCATCACTTATAAAGTTTAGTTTTAAGAATTTGGTAGTAGATTTTGATATACTTATTAAAAGCTTGAAGATAGGTTTGCCTACAGGTTTACAACAAAGTTTTGTAGCCCTTGGTATGATTGCTATTATGCGTATTGTAAATGACTTTGGAACAGATACTATTGCTGCTTTTACGGCCGCTAGTAGGTTAGATTCTTTTGCTTCTATGTCGGCAATGGCATTTGCTTCTGCTTTGGCTACTTTTGTTGGTCAAAATCTTGGAGCTAATAAGATTGATAGAATAAAACAAGGCTATAAAATTACACTACTTTTTTCTTCAATTATGTCGATATTGGTTTCAGTACTTATGTACTTCTTCGGTAGAGAGCTTATTATGCTGTTTTCTACAGATCCAAATGTAATCGAAATTGGGTATAATTATTTGGTAATTGTAAGTAGCTTCTATGTGCTATTCTCTGCAATGTTTGTAACTCAAGGTTTGTTGAGAGGTGCTGGAGATACCCTGATACCTATGTTTATAACTCTTTTTGCATTATGGATACTTCGAATTCCTATTTCATACTATCTTTCAAGGCCAGAAATAGGCTTAGGGTCTGATGGTATTTGGTGGGGCATTCCCATAGCTTGGACCTTTGGTTTCTTAGCGTCACTAGTGTACTTTCTTTCTGGTAAATGGAAAAAGAAAGGAATTATTAAACATTAGGATTGTTACTAGCATTGTAATGAGGTGATTTCTTTAATAACTCATCTTCAACCTTAAGAAAGCAAAATTAAACTGTTTTTTCGCTGTTAAGCCAGTAATAGGATCTGGCACCTTACCTTTAAAATACTGATATACAAAACTAAATTCGAGATTGTCAGAAAGTGAATAATCAATACTTGGATTAATAAATACACTATTTGCATCAGGATAATACATGCCGCCAAGTGATATATTTAGCAATGGAGTAATGGGGTATTTTGCATTTACAAACATATTCCAAGGCGAGAAAGAAAGGTATTTAGCATTTAAATTTGAAGAATAGAAAGTAGAAAAATCAGAAATTGGATTATCTTTTGTGATTTTAGTATATAATGCCTGAACCATTATATTTAGAGAATTCCTGAATGTATAGTCAAAAGATGCTGTTGCACTTATGGATGCTTCTCTTGTTGTATCATTTGCATTAATTGGATGAAAATAAGTAGCCTCTCCTCTAAATCCGATGCTTTTGAGAGCACCAGCCCAACCAAAGCCTGCTATATAATCTCTTTGCTCCATCTCACCTAGAATGAACTGCCAATCGTAATTCCATTTATTTACAAGTAATTTTGCCGCAGCGGTTAACCTTTTTTCGTAATTTACTGATGAGGCAAACTCAATGGAAGAGGCTGCGCCAGTATAATATTGTATTCGCAGTGCATCACTACCAGGTTTTTCGGTATAATCAAAATCAAAATATGAGTATGTATTGAAAATGTCGTTTGGGTTCCAAATTAATGTTCGTCCCCAGTTTATTCTCTGACGACCTAGTGATATATCCCAATCTCCGTTTGTATATTTAAAGAAAAGTCTATCCATATTAATATTAAGTAAAAAATTCTGCTCACTTATTATATTAGTATTCATATTTAGATAACCAGTCTCTGTTTCAATTAGATTGTCATAATTTGGAATTAGAAGAACAGAATTGCCATAAATAAACCTAGTTCTGAGCTGAGCAGTAAATGTTAGATTGTTATTAAAAAAATAGTTGAAGTTAGTTCTATTGTGCAGTTGGTTGTCTATTAGCCATTTATTTGAAATACTATCAAAACTGTTTGTATTCATAAATGATGTATAGCCATAAAGCGACCATTTTTTGTTATCATCTTGCGAATACAAAATAGAGCTAATCATTAATAGTAGCATAACTATAATAAACTTGCGCATCAATTTCTTTGTTTTGGTAATGTAAAGCAAAAATAATGAATTAATTGCTAGAGTTGTAATTTATTAGAAAGTTGTAATGCTATTTCTTATTCTTAAGAAAACTCTTGAATTGCTTATACTGACAAATGATAATGATATATATATAACTATTAATAATTAGCATTGAGAAGGCACTATTTAATCATCGAATCAGTAATTTTAATTCTACATTCGCATACTCCTCCGCCTCCAGCTGACTTATCAATTACGTCAAACACCCAATTTGAGCAGTCATTCAAATCCAAATTAAGATACAAACTGTCAAAACCTATTATTTTGTAATTAAGAGAATCATTAAATATACAACAGGAACTAAAACCATTAGTTGTACCAATACCTTGTTCGCTAGCAATAACAACAATGCTGTGCTTTTCAATAACTATAGTATCAAAATTATACATAGCATATGTTTCTGTATACGCAGTGTCAGTATATAAAGAAATATCATACTTTGAATTGTTTTGTATAACTTTACTATAGCTTACACCTGGGTCACATGCTGAGAAAAGCAATATAGCCATTCCTAAAATCAGTGAAATATAATGTATTGTTTTCATAATGTATTATAATATTCTAGTATGATTTATGATACAAAACTAGCACTTTAGTTTTAAATAATTAGATTTATTCTATTCCCATTATTACCTCTTTTAATTGTATTTTGCCTTCATTGCTTACATCAGTTCTTGCATCAATACACTGGGTTACTTTCTTTTTAAATTTCCAACAAGTCATTTGGCGTAAGTCCACAGTAGTTGACAATTCTATGGAAGGTACTTTTGGGTCCGAGCACACCAAATGTGCTATCTTAAAAGCGTCAGGAAGATAAATCCTGCATCTATGAAATATTGTATTGGCAGTTGCTGATTCATCTTTTTTGCATTTTGTACACCGACGTGAGAAGGCAGTCTTGCCTTTACAATAATGAGTATGACCACAATTTTTACAAATAAAGCCATCTTCCCATTTCTGTTTTGCAAGAAATGCCAAGCATTTTTCTTCGTCATTGAAAAATGAATGAAATTCTTTAATACTTATTTCGCCAAAAATTGTTAACATAAAAATGTAAAATACTGATAATAAACTATATTACTTTCGATTTTGCAAAAGTAAATATAATTAGTGATATTTAAGCGCTAAATTAAAATAAAAAGACTATTTTCGCGGCTAATTATTAAACAAATAAAGAAGCAATTAATATGAAGAATAAGTTTTTATCAGTAATATTAGCAGGAACATTATTCTGTGGCTTAAGTTCATGTAATAATGTAGATGCTGAAGCAACAGTTGATAATTCTGAAGTTAAAGTTGAGGCAAATATAGCAGAAGAAATTAGTGTAGAAAAAACAGTTGTATTAGAAGAAACAATATCTACTGCCAATGTTGCAGGAGAGATTGACAATAATGGTAAAGTAAAACATATAAATACAGAAACCTTTATAGCTGAAGTGTTTGACTATAAAGCAAATCCGCAAAAATGGGTTTATAAGGGTACTAAACCTGCAATTATTGATTTCTATGCTGATTGGTGTGGTCCTTGTAAAAAGCTAAGTCCTATAATGGAGGAATTGGCTATTAAATATAAAGGACAAGTTAATTTCTATAAAATAAATACTGATGAAGAAAAAGAGTTATCAGGAGGCGTCTTTGGAATTAGATCTATACCAAGTATTTTGTTCATTCCTATTGAAGGACAACCTCAAATGCAAGCTGGATTGATTCCTGCTGCTGATTTAAGTAGAATAATTGACAATAATTTATTAAATAAATAGTAACAAATGATCTGTAAATAACAGATTTTAAAAATAGAAATAATGACTGAGATATTATCAAAACAAACTTTCCTTGCGAAAGTATTTAATTACGAAGAGAATAAAGATTGGAAATTTGAAGGTGATTTGCCTTGTATTATTGACTTCTATGCTGACTGGTGTCAACCATGTAAGCAAGTAGCTCCAATTTTGGAAGAATTATCAGACGAATATGCTGGTAAAATAAATATTTATAAAGTAAATACAGAAGTAGAGCAGGAATTAGCTGGAGCTTTCGGTATCAAGTCAATTCCATCAATGTTGTTTTGCCCTAAAGAAGGACAACCTCAGATGGCTGTTGGTGCATTACCAAAAGAGTCTTTAGTACAAGCTATTAATGATGTATTGCTAGCAAAATAGTATTTTAATAAATATTATTACGATATTGAAAAGGACAGATTAATTTCTGTCCTTTTTTTGTGCTAAAGCTTTTTTGCTATAGTACAATTTAAAGAACATAAAAAATGTATATTTGCGCATATACATTAAAAATAAATTCTAAGATATAGATATGAAAATCGGAATACTATTAATAGCTTTACTTATGGTAAGTATGGTAAATGCCCAAGAGGAGAAAAACGATTCTATAGGTTTTGTGTTTGATACTATAGCTATGGTGCCAACTACTCCTGTGAAAAGTCAACATAAATCAGGTACTTGTTGGAGCTATGCAACAGCGTCTTATGTAGAAACAGAAGTACTGCGTATTACAGATAAGGAGATTGATTTATCAGAAATTTATTTTGTTTATTATGCATATAAATCTAAAGCAGATAACTATGTTCGTTTGCATGGAAAAGCAAATTTTAGTGCTGGTGGTCAAGCGCATGATGTATTAGATGTAATTGCAGATCATGGAATGATTACCGAAGATAACTATAATGGTATAATTCCTGGTTTTGATAATCATGTGCATGGGGAGTTAGATAATGTTCTTTATGGCTTTGTAAATAATGTGAAGAAAAATCCTAGTGGTCATCTCTCTAAAGCATGGAAAAATGGTTTTGCTCAAATGATGAACTCTTATATAGGGGATGCAACAGAACTTGAGGAACAAGCACAAAATTTTGTAAAAGAAACTGGTTTTAATTCTGATGATTATATTGAAATAACTTCATATATGTACAAAGACTACTATCAGCCCATAAGATTAGAAGTGCCAGATAATTGGAATTATGCTAATTATTATAATATTCCTCTAGACGAAATGATGAGCCTTATTCAATCAGCATTAAAGCAGGGTTATTCTGTTTGTTGGGATGGCGATGTGAGTAGTAAAGGTTTTTCTCATAAGAATGCTTTAGCAATATTGCCAGAATCAAAGAAAGAGAACCTTCAAGGAACAGAGCAAAGTCGTTGGGAAGATGTTTCGGCAACTGATTTAAAGAAAAACATGTATTCCTTTGAGAAGCCAGTTCCAGAGAAAGTTGTTAGCGAGCAATTACGCCAGGATGCTTTTGATGACTATACTATTACTGACGATCATTTGATGCACCTTACAGGTTTGTTGAAAGATCAAAATGGTACTTTATACTATGTTACAAAAAACTCATGGAAGGATGATTCTAATGATAATGGAGGTTATCTAAATATGTCTGATTCATATTTAAGAATGGCAACTGTTGCTATTATGATTCATAAAGATGCTCTTCCAAAATCTCTAAAGAAGAAATTAAAACTATAATAAATAGTTATTCCAGAATAATATGTTTTTACTTATAGCTAGTGTAATATTGTTTTCATTATTAATAGATACTGTAAATTATTATGGTATAAAGCTTATGATGTATAGGCTTAGGAGTAGTGGTATTTATAATATAGTGCTGAAGTCTTATGTTTATATAAGTGTGGTATTATTGGGATACTTTATTATTCACTTTATCTATATAGGCTATCCAGGTAACGATTATGTAAAATTTCGAAGTTTTTTCTTTCTTTTTGGCCTATACACTTTATTATATGTGCCAAGAATAGTGTTTATAATATTGGCAATAATTCAATGGTTTTATTATGCTGTAAAAAAGGTATTTGGTAATTCTAATAATTATAAAGTAAGTCGAATTCCTAAACGAAGTTTTATTGTACAAAAAATAGGATTAGGACTTTCTGTTGTCAGCTTTTTCTTAGTTTTATATGGTATGATATGGGGTAAGAGTGATTTTGTTGCTCGTCAAACTACAATCTACTTTAAGGATTTACCTAAGGGTTTCGAAGGTTTTAAGATAGCTCATATTTCGGATGTGCATTTGGGAAGTTTTAAAAATAGGAGTGATGTATTAAAAGGACTTAAGCTATTAGATGCCCAAAAGCCTGATATTGTTTTATTTACTGGTGATATGGTAAATAATATTGCCGACGAGATGGACGATTATATTTCTGATTTTGCAGATATTAAGCCCAGATATGGTAAATATGCAATTCTTGGAAATCATGATATGGGTGATTACTTAAAATGGAAAAACGCAGATCTAAAGTTTAAGGAATTAAAACGTATGGTAGATTATGAGCAGCAAATGGGATTTCAAATGTTGCTTAATCAAAATGATGTTATTTATCGAAATGGTGATTCAATTGCTTTA
>JAOZSY010000022.1:0-3040 GCA_029939445.1 Bacteroidales bacterium | reverse complement strand
GGCCTCTATCAATTTGGTGACAATTATTTGTACGTAAATCCAGGTTTTGGATTTATAGGAATACCTGCCCGAATTGGTATTCGTCCCGAAATTAGTATTCTTACATTACGTAATAATAATAATAAGCCCCAAGGAGATGAATAATAATATCTTTCTTATTGGTTATATGGGCTCAGGGAAAACTACTCTTGGTTTAAAAATAGCAAATCAACTTAATCGAAAGTTTATTGATTTGGATCAAGAAATTGAAGATGGAGAGGGTAAATCCATTACTGAAGTATTTGAAGCAGTAGGAGAAGAAGGCTTTCGGAAAATTGAAAGAAAATATTTGTTAAAAGTGCTTGAGGAAAAAGAATCAATAATTGCCCTAGGAGGTGGTACTTCTTGTTTTTTTGATAATATGGAATTAATTAACAAAAATGGTCGTACTGTATATATAAAAGTGCCAGCATTTATTATACAGCAGCGTCTTGAGAAAGATGTAGATAATAGGCCAATTCTTAATGGGATGAATTCTCCTGAAATGATGGAATTTATTCAGCAACAAATTGGTGAGCGAGAAAAATATTATCTTAAATCAAATATTATTTATGATGGTAATAGTTTGAATGAGTTGATTAAAATTATTCAAATTAATTAGCATTATCTAAAACAATAAACTTGTGTTTTCTAGTTATACCTATCCTCTTTTATAATTAAAATAATGAATAAAAAGTACTCTAAAAAAAACTACCTTTGAGTTTTTAAAACTATATAATAGTAATACAGTCATAATGACATTTGAAGAGATTAAGTCACCTGTAAAACAGGAAATTATAGATTTTAGTGCGACCTTTAAAGATAGCATGAAAACTACTGTGCCATTATTGGATTTAATTACTCGTTATATAGTAAAGAGGAAGGGGAAACAGATGCGACCTCTTTTTGTTTTTCTGTCGGCTAAACTTTTTGCTGAAACAAATGAACATTCTCATAGAGCTGCGGCATTAATAGAGTTGCTTCATACTGCCACTTTGGTACACGATGATGTGGTTGATGATTCAAATATGCGCCGTGGCTTTTTCTCAATTAATGCTCTATGGAAAAATAAAGCATCAGTACTAGTCGGTGATTTCTTACTTTCAAAAGGTATGCTTTTGGCATTAGAAAACAAAGAGTATGAATTATTAGAGATAGTGTCGTATGCCACTAAGCAAATGAGCGAGGGCGAGTTGCTTCAAATAGAGAAAGCTCGGAAACTTGATATTACTGAAGAAATTTATTTCGAAGTAATAAAAATGAAAACGGCTTCTTTAATAGCAAGTTGTTGTGCTGCTGGTGCAGCTTCAGTTGGCGCAAGTGAGCAAGATGTTCTTCGTATGCGTAGTTTTGGTGAGCATGTTGGTATTGCGTTTCAAATCCGTGATGATTTATTTGATTTTGATAGAAATACAAAAAGTGGGAAGCCTGTAGGTGGAGATATTAAAGAGAAAAAGATGACCCTACCACTTATTTATGCACTTAATAATATGAGTGTTATCGAAAAGAAAAAAACTATACTTGATATTAAATATAGAAACAATAAAACAACGATTAATAGAGTTATTGATATAGTTAATAAATCAGGGGGAATTGATTATGCTCAAAATAAAATGGATGAGCATCTTGATAAAGCTATGGATTTAATTAAAGACTACGATGACTCTGAAGCAAAGAATGCACTTATCGCTTTGGTAGAATATTCAATAAAAAGAACAAAATAAAACTTACATTATGTATAAAATAATTCTAATATTTTCTTTTCTAATATTTTCTATTTATGTATTTGGACAAGATACCCGAACTACATTTTATAAGGACAAAATGCCTCATTTTACGGCAACTTATATTAACGATAGCATTTTTGATGGCTCATATGTTGAGTACTATATGTCAGGAAGAAAACGACAAGAGGGGAATTTTAAGAATAATAAAATGGTTGGTCTTTGGGTACAGTTTTATGCAAATGGTGATACTCTAAGTACTATAAATTATACAAATGGGCCTTTTATTATTTGGTTCGAAAATAGACAGGTTCAAGTTATAGGCCAAGTAAAGGATGGAGAAAAATCGGGTAAATGGAAAGAGTATTATCCTAATGGTATTATTAAAAATACTGAGAATTATAGTGTTGGTAAACTTGATAAACTGTGTATTTATTATCGTGATGATTCAAGTGTAATTGATTCAGCTATTTATAATAATGGGCTACTACAGGGAGATTGGGTTTCCTATTATCCAAATAGCAATATTCGTATAAAAGGTAAATACGATAATAATAAGAAGATTGGTATTTGGGAAGAATGGTATCTCTCTGGCGAATTAATGGCAATTTCACCTTCGGAGAAAGGTAAATACAAAAGCTATTATAGAAATGGAAATATAAAATCTCACGGACAAATTGCTAATAGACTAAAAGATGGTGTATGGGCACTTTTTTATTTAGATGGCCAGAAAAAGGAAGAATATGAATATAAAAATGGATTAAGAACAGGAGATACCTATAAGTTCTATCTGGATGGGTCTAATAAATTTGTTGGGCAGTTTGTGAATGATAGCCTTAATGGCCCTGCTAAATGGTGGTATGAGAATGGAAATGTAGAAATGGAAGGTTTCTTAAAAGATGATTTGCAAGATTCATCATGGGTTTTCTATTTTGAGAATGGTCAAAAGGGTAGTATGGGAAATTTTGTTGAAGGTCAGATGAATGGTGAGTGGGATTATTGGTATGCCAACGGTGGCATGCTGTGGAAGCGTGGCAATTATGAGCTAGGAATAAAAGATGGATTATGGTCTACTTGGTTCGAAGATGGACAAAAGCTTCAAGAGGGTGATTATAAAGATGGAAAGGAATCAGGATTATGGCATAGTTGGTATGATAATGGACAAGCATTAGCAACTGGTAGTTTTAATCAAGGATTATTGGATGGGAAATGGCTTTCGTGGTTTAAAGATGGTACAAATAATTATGTATTTAATTATACTAATAATATTAAAAATGGTTCTGCAGTTCAGTATTTCA
>JAOZSY010000156.1 GCA_029939445.1 Bacteroidales bacterium | reverse complement strand
AATCCCCTTGTGGCACCTTAGATATTGTAAAATACCCATTAACATCAGTAACTGCGCCAAAACTTGTTCCTTTTAAATATACATTCGTGTATAAAATAGGCTGACCAGTAACCTTTTCAATGACAGAACCTCTAATAGTAGCATTTTGCCCAAACAAATCAGCACTTGAAAGAATTATTATTAAAGAAAAAAGAAAAGCAAATTGTAAAAATATTTTCATAAATGTATTCTGTTTTTTCATTCCCCATACCTAAAATGAGATAACAAGGTGATATTTTTCCTCTAGTAGTAGGTTAAGCACTATAAATCATCATGCAAATCACCTTTGTAAATCACATTAAGAATAAACATATTAAATTCATTTTGTATTAACTAATACATGTGTGTATTTTAATACAATAATTAACTGCGAGCAAATGTAAGTATAATTATAAATTATTAAACTAAAAAAAAATAGCTTTTGAAACAAAAAAAACGGCTTATTGCCGTTTTATTTTCTATAATATTTTTCTTTTTTTCTTTACTTTTTTATCAACTTTTTTATCAGCTCGTTTTTCCTCTTGCTCTTTCATTTGTTTTTTACGGGCCTGCTTGAGCATATATTTATTTGCAAAATCCTCTCCCGGTTTAATTAAAATTGCCACAACAAGCTTCAGAGCTAAGCCAACAAATGCATTATCCTTAAACACATCATCAATAATAGGCTCCAATAAAACCTCTGATATAACAAAAAGACCTATAGCTATAAATAAGACTATTGTACTAGCTCGCCTACCAATTTTCGCTTCAGTAAGTTGATCTATAGTCTCATTTAACTGATTATTAAGCTCTGCAAGTTGATTATTAGAGCTTTCTAATGCATCATTAGTTTTATTTAATTTCTTCTGTAGTCTATCACTAATCTTAGTAATAATTTTCACTTGATCTACCAGTTCTTCATAGTGCTCTACCAACTTCTTAAATTCAAGTTGTAGCTCCATTTGAGAATAATCATTTCGCTTTAAGAATTCCTTACTTTGCTCTAGATTATCTAACTCATTCTGATAAATACTTTGACCACCCATTTTTTATAAATATATCTTACTCTTCTTCAAATGAAATTATTTCGAATGGCAACCCACTTACATCTTCATAATCCTCACCTGTTTCCATCATCTCCTCATCATCTTCTTCATAATACCACTCCACAAGAACTTCTGTTCCTTCTACTTTAAAAACCTTTAGTTTTTTTAAGATTTCAAGAATATACTTAGACGAGCTTGTATTAAAGTATTCTAAGTTGATTTTAGCAACAATTTTATCTGGCGATGAATTTACATAAGCATCTAACCAGTTTAGAACAGGTGTGAAAAACTCAAAAGTATTTTCTGGAATTGATCTTCCTTCAAGCTTTAATATACCACTTTCAACATCAAAATTAATCTCTGGGGTTTGACGAGTACCTTCTATTATTAAGTTATCCATAATTCTATATATAATATGTTATTACCTTTTTTTATTTATCTAGTTTTGGTTTATTCTTTGCCACTTTTACTCTAAGTTCAAAAAACGAAAGAGAATCATTCACATCATGGAATTGATAGAATAACTTCTGTCCAGATTTACGAGCCATATCGATCATGCCAAGATCAGCTCCCCCTTTATCAGAAATAATATTATTATCCAATATTTCACGATAATACCTCCTTAAATCTTCTTTAGACAATGAATTAACTCTATCAATACGATCTCTTAATGCGGCAATTGCATCATTTTTAATATAATTCCCTGTAAGTATATAATAGAAATCATTATCATAAAAAAGCTCTA
Source organism: Bacteroidales bacterium (assembly GCA_029939445.1). Classification (GTDB taxonomy): domain Bacteria; phylum Bacteroidota; class Bacteroidia; order Bacteroidales; family UBA1556; genus UBA6267. Next base: position 4,462 of record JAOZSY010000156.1, on the reverse strand, counting down.
ACATGGCTCTTCTAGTATCAACATTTCCAGGCTCTTCAGCTTCAGAGTGATGATACAGGTTTTGCATACATTCAACAAGCACATTAAAAATCTTCTTTTTAACGTTTCCTTTCTCAGAAACAGAGTCAAGTCTTGTTTCCATAATCTGCAACACCATCGTTATGATATCTGAAGTTATTTCGCCTTTAAATGATAGCATAATGTGATTATCCATCAATTTACGAAACTTTTCATATGTATTCATATATATAATTTTATGAATTATTATAAGCCACTAAGATAAAAAAAAATTATCTAAATCCGACTTTTATTTTAAAAACAAATTCCTATTACTAAAACATCATCTATTTGCTCATGTTCTCCACGCCATTCAGTAAAACGTTTATCAAGTATTTCTAAACTATCTCCTTCATTATTAAAAGGCATTTCTAACAATAACTTTTTAAACCTTTTTGACATAAATTTCTTACCCTTTTCTCCTCCAAATTGGTCTATATAACCATCTGTAGATATATAAAGCTTGTCTCCTTTATGCATTTGCACAGTTTTGGTAGTAAAGTTTCTATCCATTCGTTCAGAAATTCCGATAGGCATTCTATCAGCCTTTACCTCTAACATATTATCTCCAAAAATTGAATATGCAAAATCATAATCCAATGCCGATTCATCAATCTTATCTTTTCTAATTATATACATTGAATTATAAGCACCTGCATAATGAACAAGTCCTTTATCCACATCTATTGATAATAAAGCTATATCTAGACCATCTTTTGCTTGCTCACCACTTTGTTTTAAGTCATTAACAATATCGTGACGCACATTATCAAGTATTCGAGCAGGGTCGGTAATTTGCTTCTCTTTAACCACTTTATTAAGAGAGCTAATGCTAATCATACTCATAAATGCTCCTGGTACACCGTGCCCAGTACAGTCAGCTGCTGCAATAATTAATCGATCTTTATATAAAGTATTCCAATGGAAATCTCCACTTACAATATCCTTAGGTTTATAATAAATAAACGAAGATTTTAGTAGTTCCTCCATCTTCGTTTTCGTTGGCATTATTGCACGCTGAATACGTCTTGCATAGTTAATACTATCCATAATATCCTTATTTTTCTGTGCCAATAAACCATTTTTTTCTCTTATTTCTACAGTCCGCTCTTGAACTTTATTTTCTAATTCCGCCTTTTCCTTTAGTAAACTTTTCTCTCTATATTTTACAAAAACCACAACGGATACAATTGTTACTATTAATACCAAAGAAATAAACCACAGAGTTTGCCAGAAAGGTGGATTTATTGTAAACACAACTGTTTGAGGAGTATCATTCCATACTCCAGAATTATTTTTTGCTTTCACCTCAAAAACATAGTCACCTGATGGTAATGCAGGAAAATTAGCGTAGGTTTGTTTAGTTTCAGGCTGCCATTCCTTCTCTGCTCCTAGCAAGCGAACCTTATACACTACTGATGACGCCTCTGATATACATATTGCCTTATAATCAATTAAAATAGCATTCTCATTATGTTTTAAAGAAATATTACTGCTTTTATCTATCTCTTCTAGATTTATCCTAAGTTTCGTTACAAATGTAACTGGTGGCTTTTCATCTACTATTAATAACTCTGTTCTAACCTTAGTAAAGCCTATTGCTGTTCCTGCCCATAAATATTTACTGCCAAAATATAATGCTTCATGCATTATTTCTACTCCTTCAAAACCTTTCTTTTCCCCATAAGAATTTACTTCATATAATTTTTTATCAATTCTGCTAAGCCCATTATTTGTTCCGCAAAAAATATTTCCATCACCATCTTTCTGTATTGCTATTACCATATCAGAAATAAGCCCAGTAGCCATTGTGAAATGTTTCTTTTCCACTCCATCGGAATATATATACATTCCTTTTCCTTCAGTACCAACAAATAACTCACTACCATTACCATATATTACAGCAGGTGTATACTCTTCATTTATATCGTATCTAGTTATCTCACTACCTATAATTTTTGTTATCCCTTTGCCTAAATGGCCTATCCAAACAGTATTTTCATCATCACAGTATATTGTAGAAATATCATTACTTTGCAAATTATTACCTTGTGTAAGAATATTAGCCTGATCGGTTTCTGGTTCATAATAAATAAGTCCACCAGGTGAGCCAACCCATACGTGTCCTTCAGAATCAACATCCATTGCACTTACATTTTCAAATCTTGACGACTGTTGTAATAATGAATTTATTCGATATACGTATATTATTTTATTTGTTTCCAAATCCATTACAGAAACACCTCCACCATATGTTCCAATCCATAAATTTTTACCATCAGATCTTAAAAACCTAATGTCATTTGACTGTAAACCAAAGTTATCTTTTTTATATTCAACTATAGAATAACGTCCTTCTTTAATTCCTTCTAGTTGGAAAATCCCATCATTAGTACCTAGCCAAATATCAGTAGTTTTATCATCTTCATAAACAGCATTTACCTGTATTGGTTTATTTTCTATAAACTTACTATAATGAACAAATGCAAAACTCTTAAAAACAGACAAGCCACTAGAATATGTACCTATAAGAACATTGCCTTCGAAATCAACATAAATACTTTTAACTTTATTTTCTGATAATCCATTTGATTCATTTAATGAGAGAATCTTTCCTTTGTTTATATTTGAGATACCACCTCCCCATGTACCTGCCCAAATTGATCCATCATTATCTTCTACTATTTCACCTACCCAATTATTAGCAAGACCATCTCGTTTATCATAAATTATAGGTTTTGTATCTATATCTTTATAGTAGTACAATCCTCCATTAAAAGTTCCTATCCAAACACCCTTTTTAGAATCTTCATAAACTTTTATTATATTAAAATATTGTGGCCAGGCATAAAACTGTTCGTCAACTAGCTCCCATTCATTAGTTTTCTCATTCATGAACTTAACTCCATATCTAGTAACAAACATCATCCCTAGACTCTCGGTAGTAGACATGGAAAAAATAATATTTCCCAAGTTTTCTTTTGCTGTATAATGTTCATTTACTATAATTTTATCCGCACTTGGGTCACTTATCAAATAAACTCCATCTCCATTAGTAGCAATCCATATCTGATTCTTTTCATCTTGAACAATATTTGTTATATCATTCTTAATAGAATCAAGTATAATTTCACAGAACTCTCCATTACGATATAATGTTAATCCTCCAAAAAAATGCCCCAACCACATATTACCAGAGTTATCAACGCATATTGCATTAACTCCACTTGCTGCTATACCATCTTCCTTAGAAAAATTTGTAAACCTTTCTCCATCAAATCTTGACAGGCCTATTTTAGTTCCTATCCATACATAACCATTTGAATCCTGTGCAATATCTTTTATTTGAGAATGTGCTAGACCTTCTTTTATTCCATAATTACTAAAGAAATATTTTTGAGAAGAGGCTGACATACTAATAAATAGTAGCAATAAGGAAATTGCTGTAATATAAAATACTTTATTTAAAAGACGCATATATAGTGATTTAAGATACAAAAATAATACACCCCTAAAATAAAAGTAAACTTTAAATTCAATGCCAACTACTATTTGACAAAGAAACATAACACCTATTATACTTGTATTTATTAGTTAATGAAGGGGGATACTTTGAAAATAATTAATAATAATATACTATAAAAAAAAGAGTAATCCGTTTTTCGAATTACTCTTTTTCTTGAAAACAAACTTATTTTCTAATAAAGAAGAACGTTCCATTTTCATCTGGCATTCCATCTATTGTTCCAAACTGAGGTTCTTGCTGCTTATTACGTTTAACTGCAGATTTAACCTGTGTAACAATACTTCCAATTGGAATACAATTATTCGGATTATGAATAAGTGAATTTGCAAATGTTTTTGTAAATTGTGAATTATCAGAAGCCAGCTCTAATCCTGCTGAAGAAAATACTTGTGAAGACTTAAACTTAGTTGCTTTCCAGTCATCACAGCTTCTAACTTCATCATCTTCACCTCTCATTGCTTGATAAAATGATGGTCCAGACTCACAAGCATCAGTAACTACAAGGGTATGAGTAACAACTTTACTATAACTACTCATTGCTGATTTTAATGCTTGAATATTGAAATAAGTAAATTCATCATCTGTTTTACCATCAACTGGCACCCAGTATCCTGTATTATTTAGATATTTTCCATGACCTGCATACCATACAATAATAGAATTTACGTTATTATTAATAACCTGATCACGAAGTTCTATGGAAAAGAATCTCTCCATTTGAATTTTTGTTAAATTCTTTTTATGAATAACTGCATTAATATTATATTTCGACAATGCAGCTTTCATAATTGAAATATCCTTACCAGGGCCATCTAAAGATGCAAAAGATTCGTATTTAGAATTTTCTACAAACACTACCCACGTTTTACCCATTGGGTT